>CAJGDG010000010.1 GCA_904502095.1 uncultured Alphaproteobacteria bacterium | reverse complement strand
GCCTATGGCAAAATTGTCCGACGCACGAAAAAAAGAAGTATGGTGCGGGTGAAGAGACTTGAACTCTTATGGGTTGCCCCATGGCGCCTAAATCCAGTGCGTCTACCAATTTGACCGCTGCACTTCGTTCGCGTCCCGCTTTGCAGTCGCCTATGGCAAAATTGTCCGACGCACGAAAAAAGAAGTATGGTGCGGGTAAAGAGACTTGAACTCTTATGGGTTGCCCCGCTGGAACCTAAATCCAGTGCGTCTACCAATTTCGCCATACCCGCGGCAGATTAATAAAGTGGATAATTGCGTGGATAATTATCCGTACGGCTTAAATCAGATTTTACACCGCAACCCGCAATTGCCAATGTTGTAATAATTAAAAAAAACACTGATAACTTTTTCATACCGCAAATTATAGTCGTATATACGCCCCCTGTCAAATTAAATAAAGCGGGCGCCTATTCACAAAATGCTGTTTTATCTGTTCGTGCAATTCAAGAATTGATGAATCAAAAATTTATTACAGTTTGGGAAAGATGTTAAAGAATTTTTTGGATGTCCATTATAACTTCTTTGACATATAGATTGCGGCTTCGTCGTCGTTTTTCAAGTCGGCATACGGGTCAAGGTTTTTTCTATTCCACCATAAACCTGTTCCGTCTGGAATAAAACCTCGCTTGATGTACAATCTTTGTGCGGCGCCATAATCACGATTTATGCCAACGCCCAAATAAACCGTATCTGAATATCTACGTGCTATATCTTCTGCCACTTGCATTAAAGCATTACCGATACCGCGTCTTCTGTATTTTGCCAGCACCCCAAAATCAACCAATTCAGGCAATCCTTTGCCACCAAAAGAGCCACCCATTGAATTTGGATACACATTGAAATACCCAGCGACATTACCCTTGTATTCCGCAACCAATGATACGCATTTTCCGTCGGCAACATCTTTTAATCGGCGTGTATATTTTTCAACTTTTTGGTCTGTCCAGCCTTGCAAATGTTCTTCATGGGTAATTATCTCTGGGTCTGTTTCGACCATATCTCTGATAACTATATCATTCACATTGTAATAAATCATTTTTGTGCCTCTATTATAGAATTTGTGCAAATTATATATCAATATACAAAAATTATCAATAAGAACACCTGAAAGAAAGTTCGTAAATTGGTGAAACGGGCTATATTTTCATCACTCAACTTACGAACTCACAGAACTATTGGAAAACAAAGAAAAAATCACCCAAACGGGTGATTTTGTTATTTTGGCAGCCCCAACCGGATTGTAAATTCCCATATTCGCTTTCGCTCTATGGGCCATTTCCCTCGGCATACATGCCTGTGGGGCATTCCTGACGGTTTGACGGCGCAACACTTGTCAAACCTACTCATTGTCACTACGTAAGACTCGAACTTCGTTTGCGCTCGTTCTCGTCAACTGGCGTTTCGAACCTGCGGTTCTCATCTCGGTAGGAACAGGCAAAATTAAAACCGACCACAAAGGTCGGTTGTAATTTTGGCAGCCCCAACCGGATTCGAACCGGTGTTCTCGCCTTGAAAGGGCGGTGTCCTAGGCCTCTAGACGATGGGGCCAAAACTGCCTGTTCTTATTGAACGCTGGCAAATTATAACTGGACTTTGACCCGTTGTCAAGAGATTAAAGCGATTTTATTCGGCTTTTGTTTCGTCTGCCACTGTTTCTGGTTGTGTTTCAACCTGGGTAAAGACAATTTCTTTGCCGTTTTCGCCGATTAATGTCAATTTGCCGTCCGCAAATTCATATGTTTCGACTGTTGGCATAAACTGGAAGTATTCGGTTTCGGTTTCCATCGCGTCCGGTGTGCCCATCATCATAGTTGATGCAAAACCTTCAAATTTAATGTTGTTGCCGTCCGCAGTGTATCCGCCATTATAGCGGTTTACAACGCTGCCATATACGCGTGGTTCTGTTGCGTCAAATATTAATGTAATATCTGCGCCTGGTTGGGCAGAAATAAAACTGGCGCCCTTTAATGATTCGGGGTTTTGGCTGTTGTCGCCGCATGCGGTCAATGCCAATGCGCAAATGCCAGCTGCAATCAATTTAAATTTCATATTTTTCTCCTTGCCTTGGGTTGATATGTGTATCATTATAAACCAAATTCAAAGATAATAAACAAGAAAAAAACCATAAATGTTTTTTAATAAAAAGTTGACATTTAAAATATTTGTGCTATATTTTTCTTGCAAAAAACAATATAAAGGCAAAAAAATGAGCGAAAAAAACACAAGTTTTGAAAATCAGCAGGCTATGAAGCAATTGAAGTCTGAACTTAGAAAATTGCAGATTAAAAAGGTGGCCGCCTTTTTGCCACTGTGTTTTACAGCGGCCAGTACGGCTGGTTTTACAGCTGCTGCAAATTTTTATCCCGAAAAAGAAGATGATTATTATACATATGCGGCATATTGTACGGCTGCAATGATTGTATCTATTTTTCCTGCAATTGTCAGTTGCTTTTTTACGGAACAAATCAAAGATACAAAATCTAATATCAATGAATTGAAATTGCGTATGTCGCAAAAAACAAAATAAAAATGCCCCGTCGGGGCATTTTTTATATTAATTTTCCCATCGCAACGGCTGTGTCGCACATGCGGTTTGAAAAACCCCATTCATTGTCGTACCATGCGGTCACATGAACTAATTTATCGCCCAGAACCTTGGTCTGGCCGGCGTCAAATACAGAACTGTGCGCATCGTGTGTAAAGTCAATTGATACCAATGGTAAATCGTTGTATCCAAATGTTGCAGACTGTGCTGCGCGCATTGCGTCATTAATTGCATCGACAGTTGCGGCTTTTTCCAAATTAACAACTAATTCCACCACAGAAACATCAGGTGTTGGTACGCGAATTGCCATACCGTCCAGTTTACCTGCCAATTCTGGTAATACCAGTCCGATTGCCTTGGCGGCGCCGGTGCTGGTTGGAATCATAGACAGGTTTGCGGCGCGTGCACGACGAAAATCTTTGTGGTTTTTATCCAGCAATTGCTGGTCGCCTGTATACGCGTGTACAGTTGTCATCCATCCAGATATAATACCGAATTTATCGTTCAAAACTTGGGCCACAGGTGCCAAGCAGTTTGTTGTGCAAGACGCGTTAGATACAATCAAATCGTTGGCGGTTAATGTGTCTTGGTTAACGCCGTATACGATTGTTTTGTCTGCACCGGCGGATGGGGCAGATACCAATACGCGTTTCGCGCCTGCGTCCAGATGAACGCGCGCCTTGTCCGCAGCGGTAAATATACCAGTGCATTCCATAACAACATCAATGTTCATTTCGCCCCAAGGCAGATTTTCAGGATTGCGTTCAGACAAGCATTTTATTCTTTGGTTGCCCGCGATTATATAATCGCCGTCCAGTTTGATATCCATTGGCAAATTGCCGTGTACAGAATCGTACTTTAATAAATAAGCATTTTGTTCGGCAGGAGCCAAATCATTTACAGCAACGAATTCAATGTCGTCACGGCCAGATTCCAGTGCCGCGCGCAATACCAAGCGACCAATACGACCAAATCCGTTAATTGCAACTCTTAATTTAGACATAATGTTTTCCTTTCGTTTTAATAATAATTGGACAGGTCAATAATAGCACTATGCGGTATAAAAGTTCAATATTTTATTTACAATTGGCAAATGCAGGCTATAATCAAAATTAAATGATTGAAAAAGCATATATCATCACAGGGCCAACCGCATCGGGCAAATCTGATTTTGCTCATCGTTTGGCACGGAAAATCGGCGGTGTTGTTATAAATTGCGACAGTGTGCAGATATATCGTGATATTGAAAATATATCAGCCAGCCCATATGCAGGACGCGAATTAACAGATTGTATTGATGGTGTTCCGTACAGGCTGTTTTCGATATTGCCGCTGGACAGACAAATAAGTGTTTCTGATTATTTAACATTGGCACAGAACGAATATAATGCAGCAATACGCGCCGGCAAGATTCCTGTTTTTGTTGGTGGTACTGGATATTATATAAATGCGCTGGTTAATGGTATTTCACCAATGCCGGATGTTGATGATGCGTCACGCGCGCGTGCGCGCGAATTGGTTGCTTCTGATATAGAAGCGGCGCGAAAATTGTTGCCATCTGATTTCAAGGCAACTGACCCACAACGCGTTGCGCGTGCGCTGGAAGTGTTTTTTGCAACAAATCGTCATTTGGTAGAGTTTCAAAATCTGCCGCGTGTTGGTGCGGTTGTGCCAAATGCAACACGCATATTGATTCTGCCGGACGTAGAATTGTTGCGCGAACGCATCGCGCGCCGAATTCCCCAGATGTTATCAGGTGGTGCCATGGCTGAGGCTGAAAAAATAATTGCGTCAAACTGGGATGAATCTCGTGCAATTGGTGCGGCGCAACTGTGTGCATATTTGCGTAGAGAAAAATCGCATGACGAATGTGTGATGGACTGGATAAATAAAACTAATCAGTACGCCAAGCGGCAACGCACATGGTTTCGTACACAGTTTCAACCGCATATAACAATAAACCGCACCGGTGACGATGCGGATATTGATTCTGTTATATAAGACATTATTATTTTTTTCTGTAAAACGACAGATCGCGCTGTGTTTCGTTAAACAAGTTGTTAACTTGCTTGTATGTGGCGTTTACCATTATTCTGGCGCGTTTGCGTTTTCCTGTCTCTTTGTTTTGTGTGTCTTGTAATTGTTCTGTTGCCGATGCGGTTTCTGTTTTTGCCTGTCGAGTTCTTAACGTGTAATTTGCATTTGAGATTTTTTCAACCAATATCTTGGTGGCCTGCTTTCTGCATTTGTATTCAGGGCTTTTTGCAAAGTATTTTGACAAGAAATCGGCAATGTCGTCGATAAGTTTAGCCATAAAACTTGGGTTATTAGAATTAGAACGACTGCTAATCATCAGGTTTACAAAAGTGACGGTTTGTGCCAGTATTTTTTGGGCGGTTTGTTCGGAATAAGGAACTTTTTCGCGCCATTTGGAATGTAGGTCTTCTGCGCTTAAATAACGAAAACCATAATTTTTAATCATGTAATCGTTGATAAACTGCGTAAAATTGTGAAATTCGGCAACTGATGCGCGGAATTTTTTTGTTTTTGTCATAATCTATCCCCTGGTTGTTTGTTGATATCAGGTATATTATAGCACAAAAAGACCGTTTGTCAAGACCTAGGGTGTTTTTTCTCTAATTTTTTATATTCTTGGCTTATTATTTTGTCTATGCCCGTTTTCGGCAGTTTTTTTGAAAAACGCGTGCAATTTACAATTTCTGTTTCCAGTTTTCCCCAGCCCGAATATTCCCAATCAATTAAGCCGATAATTTTCATGCTTTTTTTATCCAGAATCAAGTTATTGCAGATGTCGTTGTGATTCCAGCCATCACCATCGTCTGTTTTTAAATCCTGAATTTCTGTTGGGTCAGAATTATGCATAGTGTATATAAAATCAGCTAATTGTTTTCCCCAGCGAATATGGTGCTTTTTCATAGTTTTCAAAGAAAAGCGATTTAAATTTATGCCCGGAATAAAATTGTATTTATAAAAAGTGTATCCGTCTGATTCCAATATTTCAATTTTTGGAATTTTAAAAGGCACAATTTTTGCAAAAGCGTCAGTTATTCTTTTTTCGCGCATAATTTTTTCAATTGGCGTATTTGAATCAAAGAACTTTCTTATTTTGCAAACATATTTTTTGTTGATTATAAAACCGATGTTCCAGCCGCCTTTGATTACGCGTATGTGTTTAAATTCGTGCGCAGGAATTATTTTGCGCAATGCATTAAATTTTTTGCGATAATCGTACAGTTGTTCGTGTCTGATTTTTTTTCGCATTTTGCGACTGGGAATCAGAGCCACCAAATAATCACAAATTTCAAAAAAAGTTCGCCACATTTTAATTTTTACCTTTTATGTTTGCACAGAATAAATGGTATTGAATTTTTGAAAAAAAACAAGTACTTTAATAACTATGTTTAAAGCAGGTACTGTTGTAAAAGTCTTGGTCGCAAATATTCCAAATGCCGGTTATGATTATCGGCTGACTGTGCCGGCTGATATTGGGGCTTTTGTGTGTGTAAATGTGATGAACAGGCCGCATATCGGTGTGATTTGGGGACTGGGTGACAGCAGCTTGCCCCCGGAAAAAATAAAAAATATATCGCAATTATATCCGAATACATTAAGCATCACAGATCTGCAATGGATTCAAAAAATGTCCCAGTGGACATTGATGCCGATGGGCATGGTCTTGCGACTGATTGTAAATGTTGCCGATGCGTTTTTGCCGCCGAAACTGGAACAATTATATTCTTTTAATGTTGAGTCTGGGGTGCGTATGACCCAGAATCGTCAGGCGGTTGCCGATGCGTTTGCGTCAAATGATAATGATGCTATGACAGCAAATGATATACAAAACATTGCGCGTGTCAGTTCGGGGGTTGTGCGTTCCATGATAAAAAATGGCACATTAGTTGCGGCAGGCGTCCAGCCAAAAAATGTGTCATTTGAAAATTTAAAATACAGCGATTGTCAAAATATAAAATTGAATGCGGAACAGGCGGCCGCCGCACAAACTATTGGTGCTGCAATTGAAGCGGGTGGTTTTTCTGTACATTTGTTGGATGGGATCACAGGCAGCGGAAAAACCCAGGTTTATTTTGATTCTGCGTGGCGCGCGTACAGTGCGGGAAAATCGGTTTTGTTAATGATGCCTGAAATTGCGCTGACGGCCCAGTTTATGTCACGGTTTCAGTCGCGTTTCGGCGCGCCGCCCATTGTATGGCACAGCAATTTGACAGCTGCGCGTCGTCGTGAAATTTGGCGTGGTGTACTGGATGGAAAAATAAAAATGGTAGTTGGTACACGCAGCGCATTATTTTTGCCGTGGCAGGATTTAGGATTAATTGTTATTGATGAAGAGCATGATGGGTCTTATAAACAAGAAGATATGGGAAACTATCACGCGCGTGATATGGCTGTTTTGCGTGCGTCTATATCTGGTATCCCTGTTGTGTTGGCCAGCGCAACGCCGGCTGCAGAAACATTGGAAAATGTTTCTTTGGGGCGGTATAAACAATTAAAGTTAACATCGCGATTTGGTGGCGCACAATTACCGGATATTTCAACCATAGATTTGCGCGAAAATAGACCTGATGTATATTTGGCTGATGGTGCAGAACAAACAGGTTTTTTATCCCGACCATTGTGTGATGCAATTTTGGATGCGTTGGCACAACACCAGCAAATAATGCTGTTTATAAACAGACGTGGTTTTGCGCCGATTACTCAGTGTAAAAAGTGTGGCTGGACATCTGTTTGCCCAGATTGCAGTGTTGGGATGACTTATCACAAAAGAATTGGCAAAATGCTGTGTCATATGTGTGGGCGAACCCAGATTGTGCCAAAGGTTTGTTCAGATTGCGGTTCTGATGTTTCTATGCGTGGGATTGGGTTGGAAAAGATAGAACAGGAAGTAAATGTTCGTTTTCCAAATGCGCGTACAGCATTGGTTTCCAGTGATGTCATAACATCGCGCCAATCGCTGGAACGTCTGGTGCATGGAATAGAGCAGGGCGATATAGATATCATAATCGGTACACAAATTTTGGCCAAGGGTCACCATTTCCCAAATTTGACGTTGGTTGGCGTTGTTGATGCAGATATGGGGCTGTTTGGTACTGATTTTCGTGCAGCAGAACATACTTTTCAGCAATTGTTCCAGGTGGCGGGTCGTGCGGGTCGCGGTGCGCATCCTGGGCGCGTGTTGTTGCAAACATATCAGCCGTCGCATCCTGTTTTAACCGCGATATGTGATGGAAATCGTGATGCTTTTATGGCAGAAGATATGGCTGGCCGCCGCGCCGCACAAATGCCGCCATACGGACAGTTGATTGCGGTTATAGCAGAAGGTCAGCGTGAATCAGTATTGCAACAATATTGTTCTGCATTGGCGGCTGCTGCGCCTGTGTTAAATAACGGCGCGCGTATTATGGGGCCCATTAATGCCCAGATTTATCAGGTGCGCAATTGGTATCGTATGCGTTTTTTGGTTGCAGGGCCACGTAACGCGGCGTTGCAACCAGTTGTCACACATTGGTTGTCGCGTGTAAAACAGCCGGCAAATATTCGTGTCAAGATTGATGTAAATCCAATTAATTTCATGTAAATGTCCGTTTAAACAAAAAAAACACCGCCGTCGCCGGCGGTATTTCCGAGTGTCCCGAAAGGAAGGAAAGGAGAAAAAGAAATTGGACACTCTAAACTTGTGTTGGGGTCCAGAGTCCAGAGGAGAGAGAATGTAGGAGGGAGTCTGAACCTCTGGTCCCCACAGATGTTTTCATCTGGTCGTCGGGTTTTGCCCCTCTGACGAATCGTAATGTAATACACAAAAACGGTTTTGTCAAGTGTTTTGTCAAAAAATTTTTTTGTGTAATTTTATCTGGTGGTAAAAATAAACTCCTAGGAAATGGTACTTGTTGTATAACTTATTGATTTTGGAATAAAATCTGGTGTGTGTTGGATGGGTGATTTTTGTCCGCCAATATATGAAAAAAAAGACAAGGGAGAGAGAAAAATGACGCATGACGATGTATGGCGTGCCATAGAACACTTTGCAACAGAACATGGTATGTCTTGTTCTGGTTTGGCAAAGTGCAGTGGGTTGGATCCTACAACTTTCAATAAAAGCAAACGCTGGTCCAAAGAAGGTCAACCACGATGGCCGTCTACGAACAGTATTTCAAAAATTTTGGCATCAACTGGTGCAAGAATACAGGACTTTACAAAGTTTATAGATTCGGCACCTGATGTCGGTCGGGAATAGAATCCCGGTGCTTTTAAACCCCTGTAAAGCCACAATAAAACAAATTGTTGTGGCTTTTTTGTTGGACAAATTGATTCCTATTCGTTAACCTGTAAAATATGTTATCGGGTATTCGCATTTATACTGCTGATTCTGTATGGCGACAAATACTGGGTGATTTGGGCGCAACTGTTTTAAGCGCACCGTCGGTGGCAGATGTAAATTTTGATGAATTGGGAATTGCGGATGCGTTGACTCCTATTGAATTAAAATCTTTGATATTAAAA
The DNA here is from genome assembly GCA_904502095.1 of uncultured Alphaproteobacteria bacterium. Taxonomy (GTDB): domain Bacteria; phylum Pseudomonadota; class Alphaproteobacteria; order Rs-D84; family Rs-D84; genus Enterousia. The sequence continues at coordinate 32,216 of CAJGDG010000010.1, read as the reverse complement.
GCGTCGGACAATACGCATATAATTGCGGATGTCCTTGGGGAAAAAGTTGTTTTGCCGCGTTTGCAATCACAAATAATTGCATGTTTATATAAATCTGGCGGGATGACGGCTCTCGATTTAAAGCAGGCGTTGGGTTATGCGCCCGATGTTTCAACGCATACTGTTGATACCGCTATATATCAGTTGCGTCGTACATACGGTCACGATCTAATTCAAAATAACAATGGGGTGTACACAATTGGCAAATTATAAACTGATTTCTTTTGACAAAATCCCAAGCACCCAAGACTATGCGCATGAGCTGATAAATGCAGGGCGTGCAACAGATAAAACAGCAGTCTTGGCTGCTGCACAATCTGCGGGGCGTGGCCGCTATCGCAGAAATTGGGTTTCGCACCACGGTAATTTGTATGTCAGTTTTATTTTTGATTCGCCTGAGCGTGATTCGCGCTTGGCGTATGCGATTGCTGTTGCTGTATCAGAAACAATTGCTTCTTTTGGTGTGCGTCCAACAATCAAGTGGCCTAATGATATATTGGTCGATAATAAAAAGATTGCAGGTATTTTAATTGAATATACTGGCCGTTTTGTTGTTGTGGGAATTGGAATAAATGTAAATTCAAATCCGACAGTTGACAGATACAAAACCACAAAACTGGATAATTATTCTGAAATTCCAATGAACGAATTGTTAAGCAGGTTAATGCGTAATGTTGACCGTTGGCGCAAAGCGGATTTTCGCGCGGTGCGCGCGCGCTGGACTGAACTGGCGGCGTGTTTAAACAAGCCTGTTAAATATCAGGGTGAAATTGCAGAATTGATTGGTATTAATGAAAATGGCGCATTAGTTTTGCGTCGTGATTCGCGATATTTGTTGGTTTATGGCGACGAAGTAAGTGTATAAAAGTCCCAAAAATCCAGTGGTTTGAAAATAAGTGCTTGACTTTTTAGTCAAAATATGATAACATGTAATACATAAACAGCACAAATTCTATCCACACACAAGTGTGGTTTTTTTATGCCCTATGCATTTTGCATGGGGCTTTTTTTAATAAAGGCGAAAATATGCAACTGACATTGATAAAAAACACAGATCTGGATACGACATTGGCGTATCAGGTTGCACGAACTGTATATTCTCAAACCCGCGCATCGTCATTAAGCGCAGTCGAAGCGATGACTTCCATGATAAAAAACATATCTGATAAAACAGGCAGGAGTATATCAGACATCATCAAGGACAACACATTGTTCGAACTGACAGACACTGCATATGTCAAAGCAAATAATCGCGCATTTCAAATGTGTGTGCGTGTGGCTGCACGTATGTTAAGTGGGGGATTGCCCGACAGTGTATTTGGCGCGACCAGATTTCATTTCGCAGACAGTATGCCTGATTGGGCTGTTGCACGCGGCTATATCGCAGATGTTGATGGGCTGCTGTTTTACCTATAACAGGATTTGATATGAAAAGAGTAATCAAAGGTGGATACCTGTCTGGGTATCGCACATACATAATTTCTGCAACAGGCATCTTATCTGCATTGGCAGCATATTTAGTTGGTGATACAGATGTGTTTGCAATGTTGCAAGCGGTTTTTACACTTGGCGGAATTTATTTTCTTCGTAAATCAAATGAAACAAAAAAGGAAAAGTAATGGATAACATACCAGAAAAATTTTTAAATCAAGATGGCACATTAAATTCTGATTCTTTAATCAAGTCTTATACAGAACTAGAAAAAAAGATTGGAACAATGATAACAGTGCCAACTGAAAATTCAGACGAAGAAACAAAGCGAAAATTTAATCGTGCAATTGGTGTTCCAGAAAATTCATCTGAATATCCTGTAAACGAATTGTATGACGATGAAAATTTACGCGAAAAATTTTTTGAAATTGGTTTAACTAAAACACAAGTTGAAAAAATTTATGATATTGCAAATGAATTTTTATCACCAATGATATCAGATTTATTTTCTGTTCAAAATGAAACATGTGCAATAAATGAATTGAAAAATTTTTTTGGCGGCACGGAAAAAATGAACGAAGCATTGCGTGCAATTGATGCGTTTGGAAAACGATTTTTGCCACACGATGCATTTGATGTGCTATGCTCTACAGCCCAGGGAATACAAGGCGTATACAAGATGATGCAATCGATGGAACCAGATGTTAAAACAGATAAAAATGAAACACAAAATTTATCTGATGCAGATTTGCGTCGTATGATGCGTGACCCAAAATATTGGCGCGATGGTGATGCAGAATACATCAGAAAAATAGAAAATGGTTTTAAAAAATTATATTCGTAAAAAAATTTTTGCACTTTCTTCTTTACTAATAAATATCTTTAATATAAAATATAAATTAAGAACAAAAAAATTTGTTCTATCTTCAAACAATGTAAAGGAGAGAAGAATGGCATTCTTGTTTAAGAAAAAAGCAGCAGCAAAACCAGCTGCGAAACCAGCTGCAAAACCAGCTGCAAAGAAAGCAGCAGCAAAACCAGCAGCAAAGAAAGTAGCTGCAAAAAAACCAACTGCAAAACCAGCTGTAAAAAAAGTAGCTGCAAAAAAACCAGCAGTAAAAAAAGTAGCTGCAAAAAAACCAGCTGCAAAAAAAGTAGCTGCAAAACCAGCTGCAAAAAAAGTAGCTGCAAAACCAGCAGCAAAAAAAGTAGCTGTTAAAAAACCAGTTGCAAAAAAAGCAGTTGCAAAAAAGCCATGTGCAAAAAAGCCATGTGCAAAAAAAGCATGCGCAAAGAAAAAATAATAAAATCCCTGTGATTATAGGGCTTTTTATGTCTTAACAGTCTGTGATTTTTTCACAGACTGTTTTTTTAAAAGCATCAACCAGATATTGTGCACAGTCTGGTTGATATTTTTTTATGGACAATCTGCATTTGTTGCAGACCCAAATTACTTTTTGGTTTCTGGCGCATTTTTGCATAACCAAAACGCAAAAAATTGTGTGTGATAAATTTCGCACAGTCGTTCAATGTTTAACAAAAGGATTTTAAATTATGTCTATTTCCATAGATAATGTTTTCGTAAAACAATTCGAAGCAGATGTTCATTTGGCATATCAGCAAATGGGCACAAAACTGCGTTCAACAGTTCGCAGTAAATCAGGTGTTATTGGCGCGTCGACAACATTTCAAAAAGTTGGTCGTGGCATAGCCAGCACAAAATCGCGTCATGGGATTGTTCCTGTGATGAATTTGAATCACGAACCAGTTGAATGTTTGTTGCAAGATTATTATGCAGGCGACTGGATTGATTCTTTGGATGAATTAAAAACTAATATTGATGAACGTCGTGTTGTTGCGTCTGCTGGTGCGTATGCATTAGGTCGCAAAACAGACGAATTGATTGTTTCTGCAATGAATACAGCAACAGCAACCGTTGGCGATTATTCAACAGGTTTGACCAAAGATTTGATTTTGTCTGCGGTTGAAGTTCTGAATACAAACGATGTTCCAGATGATGGACGTAGATTCGCAGTCGTTGGGGTTCACCAGTGGAATGAACTGTTATCAATGGATGAATTTGTATCCGCTGACTATGTTGGCGATGCAACCCCATTAGTAAATGGTTTCGAAGCTCGCAAATGGTTGGGTATTACATGGGTTCTGTACAATGGTTTGCCAGTTAGCGCAGAAAACCGCGATTGCTTTATTTATCATGCATCCAGCATTGGTCACGCATGCGGTCAAGAAGTTAAAACAGATATTTCTTGGCATGGTGAACGTGCTGCACACTTTGTCAGCAACAGCATGTCTCAGGGCGCAGTCTTGATTGATGCAGAAGGCATTGTTCGCGTTAAATGTTCTGATGCAGCATCTGCCTAAGATAAAAACACAATATTAAATTCAACTTAAATAAAAAAGGAAACATTATGGCATTTCAGAATAAAAATTTGTCTGTTATTGCGTATGCAAACGGATTTACATTGTGGCATTACAGCGCAGATGAAACATTGGCAACAATTGCGGCTAATGGGTACTTTAATAATGTAAAAACATTGATGAATATTGGCGATGTTATCATTATTAATGCGTCTGACAATACTGCGATCAAAAAAATTAATGTCACAGAATTAAATGTGACAACGGTTGCGTTGGCATAATATATTTTTAAATCAATATTTCACAGACCGGCAATTATGCCGGTCTATTTTTAAACAAAAGGACAGATTATGCTTACAAAAATAGATTTGTGTTCAATGGCATTATTAAAACTGGGAGAAGCGCCTATCCAGTCATTTGCCGATGACGCGGCCACAGCAAAATTGGCACGCACATTGTATGATTCTGTTATTAACGCGTTGCTGGCAATGCATCCATGGCGTTTCGCAACAGCACAGATAGAATTAGTTAAAAATACTGATGGTGATTTTGTTATTCCATCAGATGTTTTACGCATTTTTAAGTCAGATGGAAAAATAGTCGGAAATAAAATTTTATCAGATAAAAATAAAATTTCTGTTTGGGCAATTGTAAAAACAGATTCTGATAATTTCCCTGCATATTTTGTTTCCATGGCGGCAACTCGTTTAGCAATGGAGTTTTGTATTCCCCTGTCTGGTAATCAAAACATATTCCGTATGCTGGTCGCACTGTACGAAACAGAATTGCAAACGGCAAAATTTCTGGACAGCACGACAGACATGTCAAACAACATATCAAACTTTTCGTTAATTGATTCACGTTTTTAATCCAAAGGGTATACAGATGAGTGATTTTATAAAAACACAAACATCATTTGCAGACGGTGAAATTTTACCAGAATTTTATGCAAATGATAATATAAATGGCTTGTCGCGTTTGGTTAATATGGATGTGATGTCTGGCGGCGGTTTATCGCGGCGCAACGGGTTGCGGTATGTTGATTCTTTAAAGGGGGCAGCGCGTTTGATGCCATTTTCTGTTGCAGAAAATGAAGAATATGTTATTGCGCTGACAAATTATCGTTTATATATATATCAAAATGGTGTAAAAATCCAAGATATAATAACTGCGTGGCCGTATGAAGCTATAGATAAAATTCAATGTGCCAATCGCTTTGGTACCATGATATTTGTGCATCCTGATTATAAACCGTATGTTATAAAAAAAGAAAACGGCATATTTAAAATTTCAGATTTTGCGTTTTTTGTAAATGGCGCAGATTTGACCAAAAAAGAACCGTTTGTAAAATTTGACGATGCGCTTGGCGTGACGATAAGTCTGGGGCCCAGTGACCGTGGTGCAAATTATGCAACATTTACAACCAATAAAAATTTCTGGGACGCAGCACATGTTAACAGCCGGTTGCAATTACTAAATCTGCAATGGCAGATAGTAGAATATATCAGTCCTACGCAAATTATTGCCTATGCGAATGCGGTGTTTCAGCGACCTGATGAACCTGTTGCCGATTGGTATGAATCTGCATTTGGTAATTATCGTGGTTGGCCGTGCAGTATTGCTTTTCACCAAGACCGATTAGTCTTTGGTGGTACGCGCAGTTGGCCTGGTGGTGTTTGGATGTCGCGCGTTGGCCAGCATACAAATTTTGATGCGGGTTCTGGATTAGATGACGAAGCAATCTTTGTTTCGTTGCTGTCCAAAGAGCGTCAACAAATTCATACAATTGTCAGCGGCGATACATTACAAATATTAACAAATTCAGGCGAATGGACAATTGCCAATGCGCCATTAACACCATCTGCGATGGAAATAAAGCAGCATACAGCCGTTGGTTCTTATATGGCAAAGTATTTGCCAGCGCAAAAGATAGAGGGTGCTACGGTCTTTGTTTCCGGCGATGGACGCGATGTTCGTGAATTATGTCTGGATGAAATAGGCGAACATTATAACGCGAACGATTTGTGTGCGTTATCAAAGCATTTGATAACCCAGCCCACAGATATGGCGTATAATAAAATTTTGCGCCGATTATATGTTGTGTTGGCAGACGGTAAAATGGCTGTTTTAAATCATAATTCTGCGTCTGGGGTATCTGCGTGGGGAACATATGAAACAGATGGCGAGTTTTTATCTGTGGCGGTCAGTGATGAAAAAACTTATGTTGTTGTTCATCGCGGTGATAAATACTTTTTAGAATGCTTTGATGCGGCTTCAATGAAAGATTGCGACGACTATGGATTTTCTTTTTGTGCATCTGGTATACCGTTACGCGCATCAGGACACAATCTGCGCAGATTAAAAGTACGCAAGATATTTGCTCGTGTTTTAAACACTAAATCGATATCAATAAACCAAAATTACATAAAATTACCAAACGAAATATTCTCCAACAACAACCCCGGTTTTACAGGTGATGTATCTGTTAACCTGTTGGGCAGCATTTATAATACAGCCACCCCAACTTGGACAATACATAGCGCAGACGCATTGCCCGCAACTGTTTTATCGGTGTCGATTTCTGGGACTTATTCAGTTTAAATAAAAAAAAGGATAAAAAATGGGACAACTTGTATCAGATGTCACAGACATCTTAGACTATAAAGACGCAAAAAAATCTGCCAAGTCACAGCGTAAAGAAATATTAGCGCAAATGGCAACAGATGAAGCAGAAAAAACAAACCTGGTTAAAAAAGTCTTGGCATCTCAACGCGCAAAGTATGGCGCCGCCGGTGTGTCTGGGAATAATATAACCACAGACGCAGTATTAAAGCGTTTGCAATCAGAAACTGCTGAGCCATATGATACCAAGCGTCAAAGTAATTTATCAAAGTTGAAAAAAACCAAGGCCGCGAAACCAAATTTGTTGAAAACATTATTGGGCAAATTTGATGAATTGGTCGGTTAAGAAAAATTATGCTGACGGAATTTTATAAATTTTTAGATGAATGGAATCGGATTTTAGGTTTTAAAACACCGGCACATCATCGGGAAATTATGCGATTCTTGGTTGATGCGTGGGGGGCGCCCCCGCATCGTGGATTACTGATGGCGTTTCGTCACTCTGGCAAATCAACGGTACTGGGAATTTTTGCTGCGTGCGTTTTATATTTGCGCCCCGAGACCAGAATTTTGATATTGTCTGCAGAAAGTGTATTAGCATCGCGTATGGTGTCGCACATCAAACATATATTGGAAAATCATCCCTTTTGCGCAGATATGATACCAGAAAACAAAAAAGAATGGGCCTCAGGGCGTATAACAATTAAACGCCCAATTGGGATACGCGAACCGTCTGTTATATGTCAGGGTGTGTATGGAAACATAACAGGTATGCGTGCCGATTTAATAATATGCGACGATGTCGAAGTGCCAAATACAGCAAACACCGCACAAAAAAGGGAAAACCTGCGCGAAAGGTTGCGCGAATTGGACTTTATTTTATCGCCGTCTGGCACGATGATTTATATCGGTACGCCGCATGCGTATGACACGATATACCGCGTCAGTTCATAGTGCTGATAAATGTGCGCAGTTTGGCCAGTAAATCATTGCCCGGTGCGCCAAACATAGGCAAGTATGTTTCATACTCTGGCATATCTGCCTGTACACTTGCGCGCGCGCGTTCAGTCAATGGGGTTGAAATAATTTCATTTGCGCTGCGCCATAATCTGTATGCGTTATAAGTCTGTTTAATCACAGCCCATTTTTCAGACATCTCTTTGTGCTGTTTGATTACTGTTTGAATAGAAGCAACCCATTCTTCGCCAAAATGTTTGACAATATCATTTGCCAAGAATTCTTCCAATCCCTGTTCGTTTGGAACAAAGTCGTTTATTGCGCGTTCTAATTGGGTCCACTGTGTTGCGGTCAAATTAACAGATGGGATTTGTTCGTCTGTCATCATACCAGCGTATGGCAACAGTTCGCGGTCAATGGTGTCCATTTGGGTTTTGCCATCGCGCAGATTTTGGATATGTCTGACCAACAATTTTCCTGTTGGTAAATCGTTTAATTCTTGGATAACGGTATCATTTGCCTCTGCGATGAACACTTGGTTAACAGTTGCCCAGCCACCAATGATAACATGCGCCTGGCGATACAGGTTCAACAGTTTTTGTGCTGTCGCGCGTGTTTTTGCTTGCATAATAAGTCCCCCCCCTGTGATAATCGTTTGCGTTATTCAACAACAATCATAACGATTTTGTGCATTGTTTTGCCGGATACCTTTTCTTCTGGTGATACAATATGACCGTACTGATTGCCTTTGTTGTCCTGACGAACGCTGACGATTTGTGCGGATACAGTTGTGTCGCCATCCAATTTGTTAAAGTCGTCGTCCAAGCAAACCGCCAAATCACCAACCTGGGCAGGTGTCAAAGCGTCTGCGAACAGGTATGATTTTTCGGGTACAAATCCACCCAACCTTTTGGTGTTTGGCACAACCGCGTAAATGCCTTTGCGCCCTTCCAAATCCATTGGCGCAACAATCATCGTTTCGTCAGATTTTTTAAATGCGATTGATTTTCCAGAAGGTAGACCAAAAACAGGCACCAATTTTTTGCGTGCGCTGTCGTACAATTTTGCGCCATAAACACTGCCATGCATATCAATACCGGACATTGGGTTGCCAGGCACCAGAACTGATTTAACGCGTTCTTTTACTTTGTCGATATGTTTTGTCAGTTCGCCAGATTTATACAATGTTGCGATTTGTTTAAACATTTCTTCGACACCCATTGCAAAAGATTTTGCCAAAGGTTCGATTTCGTTTTTATAAATTTCGCGTTGTCCGACCTCGATTTTGTGGTACACAGACAATGTCATTCCGGCATCTTTGGCGGCCTGGGCGATTGTTTTGCCTTTGCCCTGACGGATTTTGCGCAGCCCACTGCCGAATACTTTTAATCCATTGTCTTCATTATCTGAAACGCGGCGTTGAATTTCGCTTTGCCATTGATTGGCAACATCGTCAGATTCTTTGATAAATATATCTGACAATTTACAGCCCAGAATATTGCAGATGTTCAACAGTTGTTTTTGGTTCAGACGACGAACGCCCTTTTCAATTTTAGATACCGCAGACAAAGACAATCCTGTACGACGTGCAAGTTCAGTCATCTTCATACCAGCGGCCAAACGAATATTGCGGATGTTATTTGGAAAGATAATTTCTTCTTGGGCCATAGCAAAACTCCTGTTAAATACATTTCTTGACAAAATATTAGTCAATTTTTAGAAGTTGTGCAAGCAAAAATAATATTACAGCGGAATATCGTCTGGAATATCATCAGGATTAATCGCGGTTGGCATAGAATCAGGATTTGGTGCAAAAGTCGCCGCAGCCGTCACTGTTGGGGCAGGTTGGGCGAATTCGTTTTCACCACGCGCCTGGAATTCATCCAGATTGTCGAACAAACTGTAATCGCCAAAGAATGCGGTGCGGACAGTTTCAGGGCGGCCATGACGGTTTTTGCCGATAATAATATCTGCTTTGCCGCGTGCGCGTTCTAAACGCTTTTGCCATGTTTCAACCATGGTGTTATTTGTTGTGTTCGACAGCCTTTCAGATGGGTCGCGATTTTGCAGATAATATTCTTCACGGTATGTGAACATAACAATGTCGGCGTCCTGTTCAATAGACCCAGATTCGCGCAAGTCCGCCAACTGTGGGCGTTTGTCGTCGCGTGCTTCTACGCTGCGTGACAGCTGGGACAGGGCAATCACAGGTACATCTAATTCCTTGGCCAACATTTTCAGACCACGCGTAATTTCAGAAATTTCCTGAACGCGATTATCGCTGCGTTTGCCGCCCGGGGATGTCATCAGCTGTAAATAGTCAATAACAATCAACGCAATTCCACCGTGTTTGCGTGCCAGTCGGCGTGCGCGGGTTCGCATCATTGGTACAGACATACCAGGTGTATCATCGATGAACAAAGGAACCTTGGCAATCGCAGATGAATATTGTGACATTTTCAAAAAGTCTTCATCAGTCAATGTTCCTTCACGCATTGCGGACGCAGGAATCTTTGATTGTGATGACAGCACGCGTGCCGCCAACTGGGATGCAGACATTTCCAAACTGAAAAATACAACTGCGCCTTTATAATTTTTATTAGCGCGTCCGTATGCGATTGCGTTCGCGGCATTAAACGCGATGTTCATTGCCAGTGTGGTTTTTCCCATCGCAGGACGACCCGCGATAATAATCAAGTCAGAATGGTGCAAACCGCTGATTGATTTGTCCAATGCGTTCAGTCCTGTTGTCAGACCTGATAATTGCCCGTCTGCTTTGTATGCGATTTCAGCTTCGCTCAATGCGGCCTGCAATGCGGTTTCAATTGATGAGACTTCGCGTTCTGATGCACCGGCAGTCGCCATATCGAACAGTTTTTGTTCGGCCAATTCAATTTGGCGTGCCACAGGATTGTCTAAATCTTCTATAAAAGCCTTGTCTGTAATATCCTGGCCCAGCGCAATCAAATCGCGGCGCAGCGCATGTTCGTAAACGATTCGACCATATTGTTCAACATTAACAACTGTTGCGCCCGCGCCCGACAATTGGGTCAAATAGTCAACCCCACCAACGGATTCCAGAACGCCTTGCTGGTCCAGATAGTTTTTGGCAGTAATAATATCAAATGGTATGCCGGCCGCAAATTGCCGTTCGGCCAGTTTAAAAATCTCTTGATGGGCAGGATGCGAAAAGTGATCCGCCCGCAGGAATTCGGACACGCGCTCTAACGCACGATTGTTCATTAAAACCGCAGCCAATACGGCCTGTTCAGCTTCCAGATTGGTTGGTAATGTCTTAGGAGTAAAGTCCATGTCAAATTCCTTCTTTGGTTCAATAGTATATGAAAAAAATGCTTTTTCAACGCCTTTTTTATCAGGATATAAAATATTAAAGATTCCGATTGTTGATAGCGCGGGAAATCCGGCGTGGCCAGAAATGTTCCCGATTGAAAAAGTCGAACAAATGCGGGAAATTGTCGGCCCCAGACACTTTTCTGCGCAAATGATGTTGGAATTTGTTGCGCCTGAAAAAGCCCGCTTGGACCCAGGGGCGTTGCATTTTTATGATGCGGAATTTGAAGCGCGCAGTGCAAAGATTGGCGATAACCAGATAACGGGTGTTGTTTTATATTGGGACCCGTCCACAGGTCGCAGTAAACGCGACGGCAGTGCGTGTGTATTACTGTTTCGTGATGATAAAACGCGGCGTGTTTTTATTCACGATGTTTTGTACCTGACTGCGCCAGACGAAGAACAGTTCCCGTTGTCGCACCAATGTACAACATTGCTGGATTTTATGATGGCGCGTGATATGCGACGCATAACAATTGAAACCAATGGCATAGGCGGTGGTTTGCCAGAAATTATGCGCGATTGTGCATCGCGGCATGGCGTAAATATATGCGTCCAACGTGTTTCTAATAACCGTGCAAAATCAGACAGAATATTGGACGCGATTGAACCGTTGCTAAGTACTGGTCGCTTATACGCCCACACGCGTGTCCAGAAAACGCCATTGATAAGTGAAATGCTGGGTTGGTCACCGATTGCATATTCTGGGCACGATGACGGTCTGGATGCAGTTGCAGGCGCAATAGCCCAACCACCAATACCAGTACGCCCATTGGGTTCCGCAATAAAAACATTTTCCGCCAACACAAATTTCAAGATTTAAAACAAACAAAAAAAAGGAAAACAAATGCAAAATAATTTACAACAAATGTATAAACGTGCACTTGATTTACGCAGCCCTTGGGTGTCGCGTTGGGACAGTGCGCGCAAATACACAATGCCAAACGCAGACGATGATATGGCATTATTGTTCGATGCAACCGCCGCAGATGCAGCAGATAATCTGGCGGCTTCGATATATACATTGTTAACGCCCCCAGAATCCCTGTGGTTGCAGTTAGTGCCTGAAAGCATTGATTCGCCGGATGCGCAATTTGCCACCGAAATCTTGCGCGCGCATTTAAACGATTCTAATTTTTACACGACAATTCATCAGTGCTATATTGATTTAGTCGTTTTGGGTACTGCGTGTTTATTTATGGGACAAAATCCAATTGGCGCATCATCAGCGTTTAATTTTACAGCAATTCCAATGTCAGATATTGCTATTTTGCCAAACGCAGTTTTTCACACGACATCGATGACTGCACGCGAAGTTATGGAAAAGTATCCGACTTGGACACCACCATCAAACCTGCGCGAAACGATTAAACAGAACCCAGACACACCATTAAAGCTGGTTCAAAGTCTGGTTGGAACAGATTTTACAGCATGGTTGGATGTCGGCGGCGATATAGAAAACAACATTGTATCCACAGGCACATTTGAAACCAATCCGTATATTATCTTTCGTTGGTCTTTGAACAGTGGCGAATTGTATGGTCGTGGACCTGTGCTGCGCGCGTTGCCAGATATTAAAACTGCGAACAAGGTTGTAGAGCTGGTTTTGAAAAATGCGACAATTGCAGTTTCAGGTATTTGGCAGGCTGACGATGACGGTGTTATTAATTTGAATAATATAAACCTGACGCCCGGCGCAATTATACCAAAAGCGGTTGGCTCATCTGGTTTGACGCCATTAAAATGTGGGGCTGATTTTGATGTGTCGCAGTTGGTATTAAAAGATTTGCGCGAACGAATTCGTCATGCGCTATTGGCAGACAGACTGGGGTTGTTATCAGACAAAGAAATGACCGCCACAGAAATAGTTGCACGTAATTCTGATATGATTCGAATTTTGGGTGCAACATATGGTCGTCTGTTGCACGAATTTATCAGGCCGCTATGTGACCGTGGATTACAGATATTGTCTGCGCGCGGATTAATTGAACCAATCAAACTAAACAGTAATGCAGAACTAAAATACATTGCGCCAATTGCGCAAATGAGTGCGCTGGAAACCGTATTGGGGGGTGAATTATGACGGACCTAGAATTATCATACGCCAGAACATTTTCAACACCACATGGTGTGCGCGTTTTAGAGCATTTGCGAAAAATCACCATAGAACGCGTTTTATCTGTTCATGCAACAGACGCAGAGTTGCGCGCATTGGAATCCCAACGTTTTTTAGTTCATCAAATTGAAACACTGATATCACGGGGCAGGGGGGAAGACAAATGAAAAAATCAAGTTCGTCCGCAATGGCTATCGTTGATTTTTTGCGCGACAGTTGGTTTTTAATTGTTTTTGTTGTCGGCTTAATTTATTGGGTCGCGCGCCAAGATTATTCTGTCTTGGAACTAGAACGCGTGGACAACCGCATAACATCACTGGAAAACAGAACGACTATTTTGGAAACGGGAATTGCACGTATTCAAATAAAAATCGACGACATCAAAGAAGATTTAAACCTAATCAAAGGTGCGGTTATTAAATAAAAATCCCCTAAACGGGGGATTTATTATCTGGATCGACCAAAAAAATTTGATATCTTTTTTGTTTGTGCTTTTAGAATATCAAACAGACCCATGTCGCCAAAATACGGTAAGTTTTGTATTTCATTTTTTGTCAGCTTAATCAAATCGGATACAGCAATTTTATCAAAGTATGGCACCAGATATTTCAATGTGCCGGCCGGAATGGAAAAAGCCTTTTCAATTGCGTTGCAAATGCTTCTTAATTTTACAGAAGTGATGCCCAAATCACGGTGTAAATTCATATTGTTGGAAATTCCCGATATCCCAGAATTGATTTTTAATATGTCGTAAATTTTTCTGTCGGGCATCGTTGCTTCCTTTATCCTTATACGCATCAGGAATTTTATCATATTTTTCAATTGTTGCGCAACAATAAAAAATCCCCCATTTGGGGGATTTTTTATTAACAACCACCTGTCACATTGCCGATGATTTTTGAAATAGAAATATCTTTGTGCAGCAAGAAATCGTATTCGCAGTTGCCAGATTTATAAGAACCTGTGCATGCAGCCAATGTTAATACAGCAAATAATGCCAGCATAATTTTTTTCATGTTTTCTCCTTTTGTGTTAAGCACGGGTTCATTATATAGGAATTTTTGCAAAAATTCAAGATTTATATCGCGTTTTTCCCCCAGTGGATTTTTCGCCCACAAACAAATATTACATCAAATCGGGCGTCGCCATCCCATTGTTTCTGCGCCAAATATGTTTCGGCTGCGCGACGCAGTCGTTTCGCCTGATATGGTGTTATGGCGTCCCATGCGTTTTGTACAGTTGGACGATTTTTTACTTCGACAAAGATAATTGTGTTTTTGTGTTGTGCAATAATATCAATTTCTGCACGATTGGTATTGCGACCTGTAATGTATCTGGATTTTAATATTTTGCACCCGTGCACCCGCAAATACATCCGCGCAATAAATTCAGCAAACAACCCCTTGGAATAGGATGTATCAGAACGCATATGGTTTTGCCTTAAAGTTTTCGCGGGCTTGCTGGATATTTTTTGACTGGTCTGATGCATACCTGCCATTGTCTACCAGGTCCAATTTGCCATAATACGCAGTCATCATAGGGTCGTATGAATTTGTGCTGGAAATCCATTTATCTGTTCCGGAATTTGGGGCGCCATATTTGTCCAACACGCTTTGCCAAAAAGCCAATATTTTATTTTCACGCTGTTTTTCGAATTTTTCAGCCAGTCCTTCTTGTTCGTTTACATCATTTGTATAAATTACGCGCCATACACGATTGTCGGTTGCGTTGCTGGTGAAATAAACAATAATTTTTTCACCCGTATTTTCGCGCAACAAATGCAGTTCTGACGCGTACAGCAATCCACGATTGCGCGCCAAACTGTTTATACATTTTTCCATATCGTTTGTTGCAACAATTCCACGTGCACGACATTCGTAATCTAAATTTGCTTTCCAGTCATTGTGCAGCGTATAAATAATGCTGTCTTTTTTCCGTGGCGTGTACAACCCATGATTTTTAAAGAACAATGTTTGCACATCTTCGAATTGCATCCCCAGCATTATGCCTGCAATATCAAATGCAGCAACACTGGCCACATCGGCATCGCCATTTAGTTCTACAAATTCAGTCGTGATATCTGCATCACTGCTGTCAGTTATTGCGATTTCTTCAAAATCCATCAGTGCTTCATCTTCTGCAATCGCTGGCACTGCAGCCAGTATTACAGAAATCAAAACAAAAAAATATCCAAATTTTTTCAACATCCCATATCCATTTTATTGGTTGTATGTACTGATATTGCGTACACGAAATTTAAATACCGATGCAGGGTCTTGACCGCTTTCTAATATTGTTTCAGCGGATATTTTTTCCCTGGCATTGGTCGTAATTGTCAATCTGATATCTGGTTCGTACTGTATGTTCATGTAAATAGTGTCGCGGACAGTTGTTGGCTTTTCAACGAAATTATTGGGAGAGTTCCATGTTGTTAAAGAATAGGACACAATCCAATAATCGTTTGCGTTTGGATCTTTTTCGATTGATTCAATTGCAACCAATCGCAGCATTTTTTGTTCAGCCATTTCTTGGATTTGAGGGGCAATATTTTGAACCCAATGTTCAAATACAGCCTTGCCGGATGTCAGGTATAACGAAGAGTTAGCGTTTGGTTTCAGTCTTGCTTCTACATTCGATAAATCTGGTATCACATAAAAATATTCTGTCACATATCGGCTTATTAACATATTTAACAGCGCGTTTTTGCCCAGGTCTTTGGGCGATGCAGGCACGCCCGGACGTTCCAACGGGGTGTTTGATGGTTGAAAGAAATATGTTTCAACATCAATTTTTTTTCCTGTATTAAAAATAACACCGGTCACCAACAATGATGCCAACATAATTGGTATCAGCAACAGGCCAAATAAAAATACAGTTGTCTTTTTCATTTGCTTATCTTATACGCGTTAAAATCTTCTATGTAATACCCCAGTGTCTGTGGATATGATTCCATATTTCTGCCAATGCTGGCGTATGCCAAGATATTTACAGGTACATTAGACATAATGGATGTTAGTGTAAATTTAATCTGCCATACACCGCCATTTTCAGATAATCCGCTAATAGGCAGCATTTGTATGCTGGACATATCGACCGTCCAACTGTCGCCCATTTCCAGCCACACCAAATATTCAGGGATAACTGTTTTCATAAATTCTTCATATTCTGTGTCGCCTGTGATGCAATACAGCGCGCACGCATCAACACGGTTCGTCGCAATTGCGTTATTGTCGCTTATTACAATTTGTTCTGGGTTGCAATCTTGTTTTCGTTCACAATTTTGCCATATTGCAGCCCCAGGCAGATAAAAGCGGCGTTTTATATATTTCCCCAACACCGATTCCTGTAATGTTCTGGTTGCTGACATTTCTTTGATGCCGTTATGATTATGTCCAACAACAGACCATTGACCTGTAATATCATTGATAGATATTAAAAATGGATGATTGTGTACCGACCGTTGTACCAATAATACCGCCGCACATGCAAAAACAATCAGTAAAAACACAGTCATTATTGCAACACAAACAGCGCGCGAAACCGCGATTGGTTTGCCCGCTGGGTATGTTGAAATATTAAAATCGTCTGGGTATTTACGCAAAATCCCCCCTTATATATCTGCTGTAATTACGCCTGATATACCATGATGCATGCGCATGGGCTTAATTTCAGTTCATTGTTGTCATAACCAACCCCAACTGGTTCACGGTCATAAACCTGACCACAGCCAGCCAGACACAACGCAACAAAAAAACCCAAAATAAATTTTTTCATTTGTCGCTCCTTCCTTTTATTTGATTATAAGAAAAATTTATATCAACCGTCAAGACTAAAACTGTGTTTCAAATGACAGTAAAAATCTTTGTTCGCGGTCATAATCTGTCATCTTTAACGGCCAGCCCCAGCTGAAATTCATTGGCCCCATCGGTGTATTCCAGTAAATACCCACACCCACAGAAGTTCTGATTGTATCATCGATATAGTTTGGTTGTGAATATTCGGTTGGTGGATATGGGTATACATATTCATCACGTGGTGGTTTCCCCAATACACCATAGTCCGCAAACACAAAACCTTTTATCTGATATTCATCAGGGATAAAGATTGGGAAATTCAACTGTGTTGAACCATTGATTTTCCATAAACCGCCCAATGCATAGGTTTTATAAAACCAGTTTCGAGAACCAACGCCCGCAACATCAAAACCGCGCAAACTTTCACCGCCCAAGAAATAACGGTAAACGCGTGAAATATAATCGCCACCCAATGGTTGCAGATAACCAAAGTTCAAAGATGAGCGTAGTTGCCATTTATCGCCCCAGAAATTTACCATACCGATAATATCGCCACTGTATCGCATATAACTTTCTGAGCCGCCAAACCCGGTATATGATATCCCCAGATTTGCAACAACCCCAGTATGTGTGTTTTGGGCAAAGTTAGTGTCCAGATTATGATATCTGAAACCAGTTCCCAATGTATACAGGTTGGCATTTTTCCAACCGCCTGGTGTTTGCAAGTCATAGTTTTGGTCAAACGCGGCAGACAATCTGACATTTTGTGTCCAGTGGTCTGTCAGTCGCCATCCCATGCGTCCTGCGATTGTCAGCGAGTCACGGTCATAACCAAATCCGCCCAAAGACGCATAGTCATACATGGTGTATGACACATCAAAACCAGCGGACAATTGACGCCCAAATAAATATGGTTCTGTAAAGCTGAACAACGCCTGCTTTTGATATTCTGCGATTGACCCGCGCAGTTGTACAACCTGACCGCGTCCCATAAAGTTGTTTTCGGTAATTCCCGCGTCAATCATAAATCCGTTGATATTAGACCACCCAAAACCGCCCGATAATTCGCCAGTTGGTTGTTCTTCGACCTTGATATCCAGATTCATCATATTTGATTCAGCAACGCGTGTTGGTACCATTTGAACATCTTTGAAATATCTGGTGCGCATTAATTTTTGGCGACCTTCTTCGATTGTTTGCAATGAAAATGGATCGCCCGAACGCATAGGAATCAGCTGTTCAATTACAGAATCAAAAGTGCGAACATTACCCAGAATATTGATAGTATTCAAATAAATACGATTTGTTTTTTGAATTTTGAACACCAAATCGATTGTTTTATCTGCGTCATTTTTTGTCGGCACAGGTTCAACATTGATAAACGCATAGCCATATTCTGCCACTGCGCTGCGCAATGCGGACATTGTCCGTTCAACCAAGTCAACATTATATACATCGCCGCTGTCCATTTCGATTGCTTCCATCAACACATCTGTTGGAACATCTTCAAATGGATTGTCGACTGTTAATTTGCCGAAATCAAAACGTTGACCTTCATCAACATTGAACACCACAGAATAGTATTCGCGATCTGGGGTAAAAGTACCTTTGATATCTTTTACTGCAAAATCGACATAGCCGTTTTTTAAATAGAACTGACGCAACATTTGACCGTCGTATTGAACACGGTCTTCGTCAAAAGTATCAAATTGTGCCAGCAATCGCCACCACGCGTGTTCGCGTGATAATATTTCACCACGCAGTGTGCTGTCGCTGAATTTTTTATTACCTTCAAATTTTATATCTTGGATCCAAGTTGGGTGACCTTCGGTAATTTCATATACGACATTGACGCGATTGTCGTCCAGTTCGATTTTTTGCGGTTCGATTTTCGTGCCAAAAAATCCTTTGCGTTGATATACAGTTAACAATCTTTGCACATCTGCACCAATCACAGATTCATCATAAGAAGCACGTGCAACAGTTTTAATTTCTTTTTTCAAATCATCGGTTGAAACTTCGTCATTACCTTCGACGGTCACCATATTTATGGTTGGCGCTTCGGTCACATTGATTTTTAATGTGTTCCCAGACATATTTACGCTGATGCGTGAAAAGTATCCGCTTTGTTCCAGTTTCTTCGCAATTTCATTACTGCGCGCTTCACCGACATTTTCACCGACTTTGACATCAGCCAATATACGAACAGATTCTGCATCCATTCGCTGATTTCCATTAACATCAATGCGTGAAACTGTTGCGCCATTGGCCGCACCAACAAACGACAACGAAGAAGCGGCAAAAATTTTTAATAAATCTGATTTCATTTTTGTTTTTGTCTTTTTATGTTTTCTATTTCGTACTTAAAATCTAATTTTTTTCTATATTCCTGTACCAAGTTGTCAATATTTGAATTTTCATCAACGATAATTACAATATCGTTTATTATGGCCAAGACTGATTGGCCTTGGGCGAACACGATACGTTTTGCACTTTCAAATGCTGTTTTTGCCAAGTGACCAGAAACAAAATCGACGGTTTTCATTTTTTCCCCTTAATTCAATCCAAACACGCGTGCCAAATCATTCCACATGGTCAGCACGAATAACCCCAATATCAGCAGCCAGCCAACCATAATCGCAATTTCCATCCCGCGTCCTTGCAGTTTTCTGCGCGTGATGGCTTCGATAATCAGGATTAACAAGTACCCACCATCCAACACAGGCAGTGGCAATAAATTTAACACGCCCAAATTAACAGACAACAATGCAATCAGACTTAACAATGTAAAGAACCCCGCGGCCATTGCAGCGCCTGAATATTGTGCGATTGTGATGAAAGAACCCAACTGTTTAGATGACCGTTCGCCAGTTATAATTTGTTTCAACACAATCAACAGTGTTTTTGATTCATAGTATGTTTTGCGCGCCCCACTGTACATTGCGCGGAACAAACCCTGACGCTGGGGGTCGGCGCGTTTGCTGCCGTCTGCAATCATTCCCCATGTTTCAGCAGGTGCCAATTTAATATTAACCAGTTTTTCACCGCGTATCACCAAAACATCTGCATCACGACCCGATGCTAATTCTTTGGCCAAAACAACTTCGCCCCAGTTTGAAATTTTTTCATCATCAATTCTGACGATTGTGTCGCCGGCACGAACACCTGCGTTAAAAGCGACAGATTCCTGGATTACCTGACCAATGACTGGCAATTGTGAATTTCCGACCAAACGCGGCTGAAACATAAACAGCGAAGTATATATTAGCCATGCCAAAATAAAGTTCATAAATACGCCTGCGCCAATAATAATAAACTGTTTCCACGCAGGGGCGGACAAATAATGCCCTTTCTTTTTTTCTGGTGATAATTCTTGAAATTTTTTACGGTTAAACATATCTTCTTGACCGTAAATAGAAACATATCCGCCCAACGGCAAACATGCGATTTTCCATACCGTTCCGCGTTTGTCATGCCATTTGATTATAGCTGGGCCAAAGCCGATTGAAAACGCGTTAACACGAACCCCCGCCCAGCGTGCGGCCAAAAAATGCCCCAGTTCATGAACAAAAACCACAATCCCCAGAACAATCAACAGTGCAACAATTGTCAATAAAATATGCATATTTTCCCTTCCTTGTCATAAACAGATTTTTAAATTACATCATAACCAACCATACAATTGGCAAGGCATAAATCCAACCATCAAATCTGTCTAAAATTCCACCATGTCCTGGCAATATCGTTCCAAAGTCCTTGATGCCCAGTTTTCTTTTTATCCAACTGGCAGTCAAATCGCCGTATTGTGACATTAAAGAAACGCTGATACCAATCCACATTAACTGTGGCATAAAAGTATCTGTGCCCAACAGGCCATACAGAACCCCAGCCGCAGTTCCGCATAAAATTCCTGCGATTTGTCCGGCCCATGTTTTTTGTGCGGACAGCCGTTCCCACATTTTATCGCCGCCAATCAATCGGCCAAAGAACCATGCACCAATATCAGCCGCACAAATAACCATCAGCAATAACAACATAATCCAAGGGCGTGTTCCAACAACAAATGCAGCCGGCACCATCAAACACAACAGCAAGAAAAATCCAATGAATGAACCGCCATTGTTGCGCAGTACAGCGCGGTCAGCCTTGCGCAGGCAAATTATATATTCGACAATCATTGCCAATGCAATCAAAATACCAAAATATTTCACGGCAGGAACACCCCAGTATTGCAACAACGCAATAATGCCCAATGCCCCAGCCATTGCGATTCCCACGATAATTCTTTGCTTTGTGTTTGACATACTTTCCCTTCCTTTGCGTATATTGTTATTTTTTCTTTCCGGAATAGTTGGCCTTTTTTTCGCCCCCAAATCTGCGATTCCTTTTTGCGAATTCGTCCAATGTATATTGCCACAGCTTTTCATTTTTTACCAAATCCGGCCAATGTTCTGGTATAAACAACAGTTCTGCGTACGCTAATTTCCACAACAAGAAATTAGATATGCGATGTTCATTACTGGTTCGTACCATCAAATCTACGGGCAACAAATCGCCTGTGTCCATAAATGTTTCAAATGTTTCGCGTGTGACAGGTTCGCCATTTTCAATCGCAGCATTAACTGCGCGAATAATTTCGTCTTGGCCACCGTGGTTTAATGCGAACGCGACGGTCCCGCCAGTGTTTTCAGCAGATTCACGTTCCAGTTTGTCGCACATATCTGCCAATTTTTTTGGCAGACGTTCGCGTGACCCAATCACGCGATATCGCAAATTTTTTTCCAACGCGTTCTTTAAATTTTTCTTCATTTCTGTATAGAACAATTCCATCAAGAAATCTATTTCTTCCTTGGAACGGTTCCAGTTTTCAGTTGAAAAAATATAAAAAGTTATTGTTGAAACGCCGCGTTTCATGTACCAATCAACCAAATTTTCAAAATTGGCAATGCCGGCCTGGTGTCCCAACAAAGGAGGCAAGCCTTTTTTTTCAGCCCATCTACGATTTCCATCGCAAATGAAAGCGATGTGCTGTGGAACTTTTGTGTTTGCGACAGCTTGTTTCTTTTTAAAGAATTTGAACATTTTGTATCTCTGTGTTTAAGTGATTAAACAGACATTATATCGGCTTCTTTTTCTTTGGCCATTGCGTCAACTTCTGTTCCGCGTTTATCGAAAACTTTTTGCAAATCATCTTCGTATTTACGTTGATCGTCTTCTGAAATTTCTTTGTCAGTGACAGCGCGTTTAATTTTGCTCATTGCGTCTTGACGGATATTGCGCATAGAAATCTTTGCTTCTTCGGCATATTTGCCTGCGACTTTTGTCAGTTCACGACGGCGTTCTTCGGTAAGTGGTGGCATATTTAAACGGATAACGCCGCCCGCTGTCATTGGGTTTAATCCCAAACCAGAATCACGAATAGCCTTTTCGACTGCTGGTGCGTTTGTAATATCCCATACGGTCACAGACAAAGTTTGGTTGTCTGGTGTTGAAACTGTTGCGACTTGATTAATAGGCATTTCTGAGCCATAAACAGGCACGCGGACAGCGTCCAACAGGTGAACAGATGCGCGTCCGGTACGCAAACCTGCGTATTCGCCCTTTAAAACTTCCAGTGTTTGTGCTGTTTTTTGTTCGACTTCTGACTTTAATAATTGATAATCCATATATATCTCCTTATGGTATGTAAAAAAGATTAGCAAATTGCTTGCAGACTTGGCAAGTGAAAATATAATATGATTTTACTTGTTTTTTTTTTTTTTTTTGGTATGCTCTCTGCAAGAGGATAAGATAAAAGGGTAGGTTATGTCAGAAAGCAAGTTCACAATAGCGAATGCGTTGAAAATAATGTTAGAGAATAACTGGTATATGGGGTTGAGAAATCGTGATAGCAGTTGGTCAAATGTTTTTTTTGCATTAGAAAATGAAAATGATCCAGATTGCAAAAAATATTTGGAGTTCTTTCGTGCGGGGCATGACGAAAAATCAGCTGGTATGCCAAAAGATCAGTATGATTTGATTGCTTATCTCGTTTCAGATGACGTAGATAATAGTCTGTTTGGAGCTTGCGCGATGTATGCAAGGGCGGCCGACATAATAAGACAAGAGCGAAGAAGTGAAGCTGAAAATTATACAGTAAAACGTTTTGCAAGAATTTTAACGGAAATTGGTGATGACAAATTAATATATGATATCGCAAAAAGAGATTTTGGTGAAGAACCAGGTTTTGATGAAATTATTGTGAGAAATCCTAATGCGCGGCCAGAAGATTTTATAAAATATGTAGAAAAACATAAAGATGTCGCCATAGAAGATTTCTTAGGCAATGCAGAGAAAAGGTTTGATTCTATTTTAAATCAAGAGCTGAAAGAAGGCAATCCAGACTACAATACTATTACGCACGAAAAAAACGGAATAAGTAGTATGATTGAACATGTCAAAGACCTTGATAAACGCCAAAAGCTTCAAAACGCATTTAATGAAAATTATACAGAAGAAAGACTTACTGGCCTATCTCTCAAAGGTTTGTCTATTGAGCAAAGTATGTTGGCTACAGTGGTTGAAAAGGAGTCTGAATTAGTAGAATTAAAAAAACAGATTGAGTTGATGCAACGTAAGATAGATTATCTAGAAAGTCGCAATCAAGAATTAAACGAAGAAAAAGTAAAACAAGAAGAGCAACATCAGCAGAAACAGCAACAGTGGAGTGATAAAGTCGAACAGATGCAAAGCGCCACAAAATGGCTGGAAGAAAAAATAACTACAATGAAGCAAGAGGTTGAAAATACAAATATTTTAGGGCTTAACAAGTTAAAGGATAGTTTTCGGAACAAATAATAAGTTTGTTAAAGTTCCCTTTGTTTGGGGGATTTATTACACCATAAGCTTTTTTATCTGTAAATTGATTTGACTTTTTATTATTATGCATATAAAATATGTCGGCACATGGGGTTGTAGCTCAGTTGGTAGAGCACTTGCATGGCATGCAAGGGGTCGTCAGTTCGAGTCTGATCAGCTCCACCAAAATTCTGGTCATAATGACCCACAGTATGGCGGATATAGCTCAGTTGGTTAGAGCGTTGGTTTGTGGTACCAAATGTCGCCGGTTCGAGTCCGGTTATCCGCCCCATTAATAAATCCCGCAAATGCGGGATTTTTAATTTTGGGCGGTTCGGACGAGGACCGAAGGTTCGAACCGTCAGTTGGTGAAAACAAGCGTATGCGCCGTTTGAACCTTACGCAGAGAAAGGGGCCCATCGTGGCGACGCGCCACAGATGGGAATTTACAGTCCGGTTATCCGCCCCATAAATTTTCACCGCCGCGTCAGCAAGGGCTGAAAATTTAATGTCTCGCCGTCGCCCATCGGGCACAGGCGGACCAGTCAAATTCTAGCGTCCCGTTAGGGGTGTTTTTTATTGAAAAAATTTGCGTTTTATGATATAATACACTCATTCAGCGGACGACATTTAGTCGTCTTTTTTATTGCCCGCACATGCGGGTGTTTTTTATTTGAACAAAAGGATTGTCATCAACCAGACACGCGTGCTGGCGAAAGTACGGGCAATCCTAATCCGTATCCAAATCAAAAACTGTTAGATGCGATTAAAAAGTTCAGAAAATTACAAAAAATCAAAGAGCGCGGTGGTGTAAAACCCGGCCACTGGACAGAAGTAAAAATAAACCAAGAATTAGAAAAAAAGAAACAAGAGAGCGTATCAGAAGATACACCAACCTTTGAGACCCCAGTAAATACAAAACCGGGGCAATATGCGGTATTTGATGGCAATAAATTTACGCTTTATGAAAACGACAAACTGATTATGTCATGGGATGCAGTGTCGGGCAAAGATGGATACAGAAGCCCCGAATTCCAAAACCTGAAAGACACAGGCCCAATCCCAGAAGGTACCTATGTTGCAAGACAGAGTGAGTTGCAACGTATGTCGCCCACAGATAAAGCAATAGGTCTATCAAGGATATTAGGAAAGAAATATGGTGGCAAATGGCCAGGTTCGTCTTATTCATGGGGAGAATCACGTGTATGGTTGGAGCCATCAAAAGAAACCAACACATACGGTCGTGATGATTTTTCAATTCATGGTGGTTGGAATTTGGGTTCGGCCGGCTGTATTGATATGACAGGGCAAATAAATGCTTTTACATCTTGGCTAGAAAGTACTGGAAAAGACCTGATTATACATGTAAAATACTAGTAAAAAGGGTTATGTATGCAAAAATGGAAACGGGTCGCAATTATTATAAACTGTATAAATGTGTTTTTGTTATTCGCAGGCCTTTACGATTACTATGACTTTTTTATCAAAGAATGTCGTGATGCGTTCCCGTTTCATTATTGTCCATGGGGCGGTGAATCTATGGGCTGGGCATGGCGTAGTGCAGATGTATATTTAACAAATCTGGTATCTTCTTGTGCCACGCTGTTGTTTTTTATTCCAGTATCATTGTATTTTTTGTATAAGAAAAACTATAAAGTGTCTTTCTGGATCGCGTTAAGCCCGACCATAATATCTTGGACTGATTCTTTGCTTGGCGCATTGTTATATCATTATGCAAAATTTTAGTCTGGCAAAAGAAACCAATACATATGGTCGAAGTGGTTTTAGCGCACATGGTGGGGCGGAACCTGGCTCGGCGGGATGTATTGATTTAACACATCATATTGATGAATTTACACAATGGTTTGAAAAGAATGGACATGATTTAATTATCAATGTAAAATACCATTGATGAAAACAGCTAAATCAATTTTATGTATTTGGGGACAGGTATTGCTATTATGTTTATCTTTTATAGCAATACTGGTTCCAATCTCTGAATTACGATATGTTTTTACTATGGCTCCATACCCATATATACTAGATGGCGAATGTTGTAAATATATCGAATTTATGGGGGGGAAAATACGCACAATTTATTATGTTGTCTTGTTGTTAATATATTTGCTTATACAGTTATCGTGTTTGTTTGTTGGGATATATAAGGGAGCAAGGCATAAATATATTCAATCTTGTATTTTACTTTCTATACCAGTTGTTATGGAAATTGTGCTAAATTTACTCTCTTATTTAATACAAAGATAAGACACTTATCTTGTGCATATGGATAAAACCATCAAAAGAAACCAACACATATGGAAGAATTAGATTGTCATCAACCAGACACGCGTGCTGGCGAAAGTGCAGGCAATCCCAATCCGTATCCAAATCAAAAACTGTTTGATGCGATTGAAAAGTTCAGAAAATTACAAAAAATCAAAGAGCGCGGTGGTGTAAAACCCGGCCACTGGACAGAAGTAAAAATAAACCAAGAATTAGAAAAAAAGAAACAAACCGAGAAAAAAGATATGGAAAATATTGATGTAAACGAGGTAATTGATATGGAATTTGAACAAGCATACAATAAATTACAAGAACCCGAAGGGGACTATACAGACGGTAAAGACCAAGTTGATGATGAACCGACCAACATGGGAATTAAACAAAGCACGCTGGACAGATACGCTAGCAAGCACCCAGAGAAAAACATGCCAAGCGATGTAAAATATTTAAAAGCTGCACAGGCCAAAGAAATTTATAAAAACGAATATTGGGACAATACAAGAATCCCAGAAATCAAAAACGACAGAATACGTGATGCAGTTTTTGATATGAATGTGATGGGAGGTGCCGGGAAGACAGTTCAACGTGCACTAAATTCTTTCTTGGACGCAAACTTGGTTGTTGATGGCGCAATAGGCAGCAAAACAATTAAATCTATAAATGCGATTCCTGATAGCCAAGTCGCTAAATTTATGGACGTACTAAAATCTGAAAGAATAGATTACTTAAAAGGCACAAAAAACTGGGTAACTGCAAAAAACGGTTGGTTGAAAAGAGTAAATAAATACTAATTACTGTCTAATCCATATCCCTTCAAGTGTTGCTTGCATACCACAGAAGGCACTAAATGAGTCTGCATTACTGTATTGCAGACTCATTTTATCCCTTGATTCCATTTGAAACAATATACCAACAGGAATAAAATATTCCGTATCTGTTTCTCTATCATATTGATATTTTTTACCTTTGTGTTCTGCGTTAATACCTGTTATTTCAATCTTGCCTTCGGCTTCACAAATATGTAAATCGTACCAAGAATCCAATTTAAAATCACATGTTGTATCATCACAGTTAAAAATTTCCATTACCCCACCAAAAAAGGTATCTTGATTATTCAAAATCCATTTGTCAGCCCAAATTTGTGTGGTCGTTTCACAAAGCGCCCAGCGATGAAACAAAGCACAAGAACATAAAATGTATATAAAAAAACGCGCGTTTCTAGTCATCTATATGTATTATATTGCTATGCTTAACAGGTGTCAATTATGAAAAACAAATCGTACAAATGCGGTTGATATTGATTTCTTATATCTTCTTTGCCATACTGCATTGTATGAAAAGACTTGTCTTATTTTGTGTGCTTTTGACAGGCTGTGTTCCCACAGACAGCAAATTCTGCGAGTTCTGTGGCAAATGGTCTTTTGAACGATTTGAATATGCAGGTCGCATAACCGCTGATTGTGAAGGTATAGCGCAGCGTTATTATGAAAATACTTCCGTTGAAATCAATAGTTCAAATATCGTCATTGGTGGTTATGATAATGACGAAAAAGCCCAAGAAATTTTGGTAAAAAAAGATACAGACACAACAGAAAAATTTTATGTTGCAAATCCTGATTTGATATACATCCATTCAGATGGATGTAAGTTTTATTTTCAGCGAGATTAGCGATTATTGATTTATTTGAATCAGTTGTTCCAGGTATTGTTTGGCGGCATCAAATTTTGATGTCGCCGCATTTATCCCGATGATTGAACCGCACTGTGGATAACATGAATCTGGGCGCTGAATATATGATGTTGCATCTGCAGCACTGTCTATATATTGAATAAAATTATTCCACATGCTTTCATGGTTTTGTTTATATTTTGATGTTATTATTTCTGAAACAATTGTCTTATAGCATTCCGTATGTGTATCTATTCCTTGTACAATTTCTATGGTCGTATTGGCGCGCTTGCTGGCATTTTCGTATTCTGTATCACAACTTTGCATCATAAACCTGTAATCAGGGGCTGCGAAAACAGTATGTGATAGTATTATAAACATAGAAAACACAAGAAATAATTTTTTCATACTTAAAATCTTATTTAGATTTATATTGTCTGTCAATGACATTATACACAGGTCACGTTGAATCAATCAGGAACGTTACACAACTTACTGGTATGATTTTTCTATTTCTGCCAACAACCCGTTCAGCAAAAGATCTAAATCAATCGCTGTTTATTACTATAAAAAAACGCCCCGTTTGGGGCGGTGTTTATTTTTGGCGGGCAAAACTGTAATCCATCAACAAGTGGTTTGGATTATATTTCCCGTTCATAATTGCCAAAGTATCTTCAACGATAACCAATTCTTCATTTGTTGGAATCATAAAGATTTTAACAGGGCTGTCTGGTGTGCTGATTTCTGTTTCATCTGCGCCCAGGCGTGCCAATGTTTTTTTGTTCTTTTCTTTGTCCAATTTGATGCCCAATTCTTCCAGGCCAGTACAGAACAATTCACGCAGGTATTCGTCGTTTTCACCAACGCCCGCAGTAAATACCAATGCATCAACATGCCCCAGTTCAGCCATAAATGCGCCGATACATTTTTTTACATTGTGTACTTCGATATCAATCGCCAAGCGGCAAGAATCGTTTGTGTCTTTGTTTTCTTCTACATCACGACGGTCGGCATAGCATTCTGTAATACCCTTTAACCCAGAATTTTTACTTAAATGGGTTTGCATTTGTGCCGGTGTTAATTTCAATTGTTCCATTACATACAGAACAACACCTGGGTCCAAGTCGCCTGGGCGTGTGCCCATTGTCAAACCTGCCAAAGGGGTCATCCCCAAAGATGTATCAACAGAAATACCGTTGCGAATTGCGGTTGCAGATGCGCCTGAACCAATGTGCGCTGTAATCAAATTACATTTGTCTGCTGGTTTGCCCAACATTTTTGCAGCGCGTTTTGAAACATACAGATGGCTTGTCCCGTGGAAACCATAGCGGCGCACCCCCAGTTCTGCGTACCATGCGCGTGGCACCGCATAGCGATATGAATAATCAGGCATTGTCTGATGAAACGCAGTGTCAAATACCGCAACTTGTTTAGCGTTTGGCAACAATTGTTGTGCTGTCATAATTCCACGCAGTGCAGGTGGGTTGTGCAGTGGTGCTAATGGTGATAATTTATCAATAGTCTTAATAACATCGTCTGTAATTTCAACAGAAGATGCAAATTTGTCGCCGCCCATAACAACACGATGACCAACGCCTTTGATTTCGTTCAGGTCAATAGATGCTTCGCGCAACATTGTCAAAACATTATTCAACGCCTCGTCATGATTTTTCATTGGTACGACTTTTTTCTGCTTTGTGCCATCAGGATATTTTTGTGTCAAAAAAGAATCTTCTAACCCGATTTTTTCAACATTGCCACCAACGATGGCGCTTTTTGAATCTGCGTCAAAAACCTGATATTTCAAGGATGACGAACCACAATTTAATGCAAGTATGTACATATGAAATCCTTTTCTTTATGCCCGCAGTCTAGCAAAGTGTTGATTGTTTTTCAAGCGGTAAATCCTGATGATAAAACGCGTGCAGGGCATTAAAAAACTGTTGAATATTGCGGCAAATTTCACTAGATTTACAGTATATGAAAAAAGAACTGTTTGATTTTTTAAATACTGATTTACAGTTTATCAAGGGCGTCGGGCCGGTTTTGGCCGCGCGTTTCGAAGATTTGCTGGGTGGGCGGCGTGTTCTGGATTTTTTATTACATCGTCCTTCTTATGTTCGTGCGCGCGGTGTTACGGAAAATGTTCGTGATGCGAATTTTGGCGCGACTGTGACGATTCCTTTGTTAGTTAAGTCGCACAAAAACGGCGGTGTTTTTCGTGGGCGTCGTCGTCCGACCCAGGTTGTTTGTAACGATAAAATGGGCAACACGGTTATATTACAGTTCTTTAATGTGAATTATTTGGATTATTGGCTGAAAAAGTTGCCAATTGGCGACTGGCGTATGATTTCTGGTAAACTGGAATCAAATACCACGCGTCCGACAATTAATCATCCTGATTTTATCGAAGAAATGCAAAATGCGTCCAAGATTCCATCGGTTCAGGCTATTTACCCTGCGGGCGAAGGTTTAACCAAAAAAATCTTTGCAAATGTTCGTAATCAAATATTTGCGTTATTGCCAGATAAATTGCGTGGCGAAACAGATGCGCGTGTGCCGGAATTTTTTGATGCCCTGCAACGCATCCATTTTCCAACATCTGACGATGATTTATTACCAAATGCGACATATATAGCGAAACTGGCATATTGTGAATTATTGGCGCATCAATCGGCAATTGTCATCAGTCGTCTGCGCCGCAGCGATGTGCGATATCAACGCGCCATCCGTCCCCAGAAATATAATTATATGGACAGGTTCTGGTCGTTGATACCGTTTGAAATGACAGGCGCGCAAATGCGTACATGCGATGAAATCTTTGAAGATATGCGCAAATCTGTTCCGATGATGCGTCTGGTTCAGGGTGATGTAGGCAGCGGCAAAACCATTGTTGCAACAGCTGCGGCGGTCAAGATGGCAGAATCGGGCGCACAAACAGCATTGTTGGCGCCGACTGATACATTGGCACAGCAGCATTATGCAAAACTAAAACCATTATGCGATAAAATGGGAATAGTATGCGACATATTGACTGGTCGTGACAAGGGCGCACCGCGTCGTGAAAAATTAATATCGTTAAAATCTGGCCGAACCAAGATTGTTGTTGGTACGCATGCGCTGTTTTCAGGCGATGTAGAATATAAAGATTTGGGACTGGTGATAATTGACGAACAGCACAGGTTTGGTGTTGCCCAACGCGAAGCGTTGCGTGCCAAAGGCACAAATCCAGATTTGTTGGCACTGTCTGCGACACCAATTCCGCGTACATTGTCTATGACGATATATGGTGATATGGATGTATCGATTATTAACGAAAAGCCCGCTGGGCGTAAGCCTATCAAGACGACCAAATTGCCAATCTCGCGAATAAATGAATTGGTCGCGCGTCTGCAAATGCAAATTGATGCCGGTGCCAAGGTTTTCTGGGTTTGTCCATTGGTTGACGACGAAGATGGCGAAAATGTCGCCGGTGCGGCGCAACAGCGGTATGATATGCTGCGAAAATATTTCCCGACTGCTGGTTTGGTTCATGGGCAAATGGATAAAAAATCGCGCGATGAAATTATGGCAAAATTTGCCGATGATAATTCAGATATGAAATTGTTGGTTGCGACAACCGTTATCGAAGTCGGAATTGATGTTCCGCGCGCCTCTATCATAGTTATTGAAAACGCAGAACGGTTTGGTTTGGCGGCTTTGCACCAGTTGCGCGGGCGTGTCGGGCGCGGCAATGCGCAATCGTATTGCTTGTTGCTGTTTGGGTTTAATCTAAGTGATGACGGAATAAAGCGTTTAGATGTGTTGTGTGAAACAGACGATGGCTTTGTTATCGCAGAACAAGATTTAATGATGCGTGGGGTTGGCGAATTGTTGGGTACGCGGCAAAGCGGTTGGATGCATTATCACTTTGTTGATTATCGCGAACACAGGGATTTATTCAAATTGGCATCACGTGCGGCGCGTGATAATGATATGGACAGTTGGACAGACGATTTAATCTTTATCTTTAACCGTGGGGTGGTGCAGGGTGCGTAAAATATTGTCTGTGATTTTTTCGTTGTTTATTTGTGCGCCATTGTATGCGGCGTCGCTTATTCATGACACGGAAACAGAAAAGATTTTAACAGAATTAATTCAACCGTTGGCAGATGCAGCCAAAATCCCTGACGGTCGGTTAAAGATACATATTGTTGATGACGACGATTTTAATGCATTTGTTTCTGGTGGCGAAGATGTCTATGTTTATACAGGTTTATTGCGCCAGATTAAAACCCCAGATGCATTTCAGGCAGTTGTTGCGCACGAAATGGGACATATGTTGGGCGGTCATACTGCGCAAATGGCGGACAGAATGAGTGCGGAAATAAAACGCACAATGTTAATTCAGGCGCTGGGTGTGGGTTTAATGGTCGCAGGTGGTAATCCTGCGCTTGGGGCAGGGGTTCTGGCGGGGGCAGGTGGCGTTGCCCAGCAATCTATGTTGGCGTTCACGCGTGACGAAGAACGCATCGCGGACAATATGGGTGTTGATTTAATGGTGCGTGCGAATCAAAATCCAAACGGTTTTATAACTGTGTTTGAGCAAATGCGTGATATGACAGGTGCGTTGGAATCTAAAATAAATCCAAATCGTATAAATCATCCATTAACGGGCGAACGGTTATCTAATGTCAAAATGCGAATTCAAGAAATTGCGCCTGATTACAAATCAGATAAAAAAACATCAGATGCGCGT
>CAJGDG010000009.1 GCA_904502095.1 uncultured Alphaproteobacteria bacterium | reverse complement strand
CCACCAGTTCCAACCAATTATGTCCTGTGGGCACATCATTCTTATCAACCTGTGCACCGGGCAAGAATAAAACTTCGCTATTTCTATCTCGCCATTTTTCTATTATATACCCTTCGCCAGGCCAAGTTCTTCTGTTTTCTGATATGGTTTTACCTTCTTCTGCAGTCAACAAAACAAATGTTTCATTATGTGGGACACGAATATCTCTGTCTGGCGACCCAGATTGATTAATCCAATAGGCGACCCCGTAACGTTTAATTTGACAATCAGTGGTTGTAGTTTCCTGATCTAACGGGTCTGTCACATCACCGTTCAAAGAATATCCATCGTTACAGATGCATACGGTCGCGCCCGCATCACTGTGTGAATTTGCAGGACACGGCGTACATGTCGTACCGTTGCCATAATACCCCGCCGCACAGGTGTATACTGCACGCAAACCCAGCGACCCCAATATTTGCACTTCTTGCCCTGGGGCAAAAGTTATCGTTGCGTCACTCCGGTCTGCCCAATGGCTGAACACATAGCCGTCTGGGATATAACTGCTGATATCATCTGTCGTAAACAAAGTGTTATTTTGACCGTAAAACAAACCACATTGGCTCACTGGCGGCGGTCCAGATGGCCCTGAAACACTGGGCCAATAATCGGCACAAAATGTTTTTACCTGCACACACCCAGATTCAGGCGCAACAGTATTATCAACAGTTAAACCGTCTGCACTGTATCCATCGTCACAGGTGCATACGGTCGTGCCCACATCACGGTGAGAATGCGCAGGGCACGCCGTACTACAGGCAACCTTGCCATTAAAGTCAACTTCAAATCCTGTTATATACTGATATGTTCCGGCCGGACACGATGTCGCCAACCCAGTGTCGGTAAAGATACGCGACATTGGCCCAGATGTATAACCAGTACTGTCAAGCGATGCAAACAATGTTGCCGGAACAGATCCTGTCAAGCCCTTGCAATAGCCAAAAGTCCCCGAAAACGAATATGCTTGGGGTGCACCGGTAAAGGTTGAAAACAAAGTCCCCGGTATTTCCCCAGTTAACCCAGAACAATCATAGAAAGTATTGTAAAACATATGTGTTTTAACATCGCCTTGTATGGTTGCAAACAGCGTTGATGGAATTTGTCCAGTTAATCCTTTACAGCTTGCGAAAGTATCACTGAACATACTTGATTTTGCTTCGCCCTTTACAGTTGCAAATAATGTCGCCGGGATTGAACCCGTCAAGCCTGTGCAGCCTATGAAAGTAGAACTGAACAAATTGTCTGCGGTTGATGTCACGCCACTGAACAAGTCCGCTGGGATTGAACCTGTTAACCCGGTACAACCCCTGAAAGTACTACTGAACATACTTGATTTTGCTTCGCCCTTTACGGTTGCAAATAATGTCGCCGGGATTGAACCCGTCAACCCAGAGCAACCACTGAAAGTACCGGAAAACAGCAAACTCGCTGTCGAGGTTATACTGCTAAATAAATCTGCCGGGATTGAACCCGTCAACCCAGAGCAACCACTGAAAGTATCTCTGAACAAACCGTCTGCGGTTGATGTCACGCCACTGAACAAGGTCCCTGGGATTGAACCTGTCAAGCTCCCGCAATAGCCGAAAGTACCTTGGAACATATTATCTTTTGCATCTCCCTTTACTGTTTCGAACAATGTTGCCGGGATTGAACCTGTCAACCCACGGCAACCATTGAAAGTATTTTGAAACAAACCGTCTGCGGTTGATGTTACGCCACTGAACAATGTCGCTGGAATTGGACCTGTTAACCCAGAACAATTATGAAAAGTAGTTTTGAACATACTTGATTTTGCTTCGCCCTTTACGGTTGCAAATAATGTCGCCGGGATTGAACCTGTCAACCCAGAGCAACCATAGAAAGTATTGGAAAACAACGAACTCGCTGTCGAGGTTATGCTGCTAAATAAATCTGCTGGGATTGAACCTGTCAAGCTCTTGCAATAGCTGAAAGTATCTTGGAACATATTATCTTTTGCATCGCCCTTTACAGTTGCAAATAATGTTGCCGGGATTGAACCTGTCAAGCCTGTGCAACTACTGAAAGTACTTTGAAACAAACTTTTGGCTGTTGATTTTACGCCACTGAACAAGTCCGCTGGGATTGAACCTGTCAAACCCTCACAAAATTTGAAAGTAGATTCAAATTGATATTCTGTTCCATCGTCATTTAAATCTGCAAACAATCCATCTGGAATCGCAGTTAATTTACTACAGGAACTAAATGTGCCTGCAAACTGACTTGGTGCCGATTTTGTCACACCGCTAAACAAAGTGCTTGGTATTGTGGTCAGGTTCTTGCACCAATTAAATGCATTTTTGAATCCGGGTGCGTTTTCGCCCACCGTTGGGAACAGGGCACCCAAACTGCCACCAAGGCTTGCAACATTTTCATTAAAAGCAAAACTTATTACGCTGGCCGGATATGCTTTTTGCCCGGTTGCGCCGCCTGCAATGCCAATTGTATTCACGCCACCATTTGCAAAGGTGTGTTTAATTGTACCGGTGCTGGTAATTGTTTGAACAGATGACCCATCGCCCCAATCAATATAATAAGTACCCGGTGCATTTATTGCAAAACTAAACACAGTAGCAGCCGGCATATCAGTTGTTGTGACAGTAAATTCAGGCACCAGTTTACATGCCTCTGTCGTTGTTTGGGTTGCGCCACCCGCCAAACCCGTCACAGTAAAGCCATCTGCACATGTACAAAATTCTGCACCTGCATCACTGTAGGAGTTTTCCGGACAATCGGTTGGTGTGCTTGAACCCACCTGACAGAAAGTATTTTCTGGACAAAGCGTACAACCTTCGCTGCCACCATAATAACCCGCATTACAAGCGATAGCATTATTTGCACATGTTGCATTTTTAAGACAATTTACACAAGCGCCATTTGACAAAAACTGTCCATCTTCACAGAAGATTGCCGCCTCTATCAAACACTTACCATTTGTACAAACACCTGTTAGACCATTTGATGTCGTACACGCACCACCTTCGGTTGCGCACTTTAACGACTCTGCCCCCATCGCGACACCAGACCACGAAACAAAAAATATTGTAAAAAGTGCAAAAATTAGACGTTTTATAGTTGACATCTTCCCCTCTTATAATATGCAGTGTAAAAAAAATCATTGTATCTGCGCAAGTGAAAAAATAAACCGAATATAAAAATAAAAAAACGCGCCACTGGCGCGAATCTGTGGTGGGTTAGGTAGGACTTGAACCCACGACCAAAGCGTTATGAGCGCTCCGCTCTAACCAACTGAGCTACTAACCCACGGCGGTCATTATATATATTCTTTTATTATCTTGCAAGACAAAAATTATTTGTTTTCAATTTTGTGTGCATTATGTAATCATATAGTCAATGAATTCGATAAACCCTATTTTAAATGACACACAAATGGCGGCGTTTAATGCGATTGAACGCACCAGTTCTAATTTGCTGATATTAGGGCCCGCAGGTACCGGGAAATCGACATTTGTAAATTTTTTAAAGTCTGCATCTAAAAAGCGCATTGTTTGCGCGTGTCCGACGGCGGTGTCGGCACTGAATGTCGGCGGCCAGACAATACATTCTCTGTTTCAAATTCAGCCACGTGATTTTATTCTGCCAGAATTTTTAAAGTTAAAAGCAAAACCAAGAAACATTCTGACCGCCACAGATGTTTTAATAATCGATGAAATTTCAATGGTTGCCCCAGATTTACTGGATGCTATTGATATATTGGCGCGATATGCGCGCCGTAATAACGAACCTTTTGGCGGAATTCAGGTTGTCGCAATTGGCGATTTGTTCCAGTTGCCACCTGTGATAACGCGCGATGCAACTGCGTATTATGAAACAGAATACGGTCATGCAAATTCGTATTTCTTTGACAGCAATGTTTACAAGCGCGCGAATTTTATAAAATTTAATTTTGATTTTATTTATCGTCAAAGCGATACAATGCTGTTGGAAAATTTGGTGCGTCTAAGAAATAATGATGTTGGGGCGTTGGAATTTTTTAATGCGTGCCGTATCGATGATGAAGCGCGTCGGAAAAATGCTGTTATAATTACGCCTTTTCGTGCCATGGCCGAGCGTATAAACACAACGCGATTAAATCAGATAAATGAAACGCCTGTTGTTTACAAAGGTGTGCTGTCGGGGAACTTTTCCGATCGCGATGTTCCCGCGCCATTGGAATTAACGCTAAAGGTTGGGGCGTTGGTTGTGTTTGTTAAAAATGGGGACAAATGGCATAACGGTTCAATGGGTGTTGTGCGTGGGCT
Source organism: uncultured Alphaproteobacteria bacterium (assembly GCA_904502095.1). Classification (GTDB taxonomy): domain Bacteria; phylum Pseudomonadota; class Alphaproteobacteria; order Rs-D84; family Rs-D84; genus Enterousia. Next base: position 39,121 of record CAJGDG010000009.1, on the reverse strand, counting down.
TTCTGCACGTGAAATTGTTGTGCAAATGTTATCTGATTCGCGCGATGTCGTCACAGTTAAACCTGAAAAATGGCAAAAGATAGAATATGCGCGTGATGAAAATGATCGATTGATTGAAAACGAAGTCGGATCGTATAAACAGTTTCCGCTGAATTTGGGATATGCTATGACGATACACAAAGCCCAAGGAAAAACATTGGATGCAGTTGTATTGGATGTGTCGCGCGGGTGCTTTGCGCATGGTCAAACATATGTTGCGCTGTCGCGTACACGCAACGCGTCTGATATGCATGTTTTATCGCCGCTGCGTTCGCGCGATGTAATTTTTGATAAGCGCGTGTTGGATTTTGTAAACGAATTATAAATCTTTCTGCATCATTATTGCATCGATGCCGTCATAATATTTTGGCCGTGTGCCGATTTTATGATAGCCATTTGCTTCATATAATTTGCGGGCAGGGTGGTTGTTTTCAGCGACTTCCAAGAATATTTTTTTTATGCCATTTTTTTTAAGTTCGCCTTCCATAATCCCTAACATTGCAGCAGCAATTCCGCCACGACGCGCATCAGGCGCAACACCAATGGTAATCAATTCTGCTTCGTCCAGTGTTGCGCGCCAAACGATAAATCCGTTTTGGCTGGCGATAATTTCACAACCAGATTTTTTTAAGTCAGCAAAGTCATCCGCACTCCAGGGTTTGTGCGGAAAACATTTTGTATGAAGACTCGCCAGTTCATTTAACATTTTTATCGTGTGCGCGATTCAAAAGAATATTTATTAAAGACAATTCCTTGGCCTGTTTTTTTAATTTGTTCGTTATATTTATCCAGCATATTCAAAAAAACAGACTTGGCAATGTCGTCTTTGAAATCAAAAGTTTTATTTTTGTTTTCACCTATCTTAGGTGTGATTCTTAATAAATATTTTATAGGTATTATATGTTTTTTATCTACAAAACTGTATGTTGCAATACGAGCTTTTTTTGTATCCATATAATAACAATTTACTGATGTTCTAGAATCAGGGTTGCCTGTCATAGTATAAGAAACATTTGTGCGTTCTATCATTTTTTTCAGTTGTGTGTAATCTTTATCAAAAAAGTCTGTCGTCATAATTAACTCTCTTTTTTATTTTTGTTCCGCATAGCTGGGACGCAGATACATTGGTATGGGCGATTCAATGTTGCCATTTGCAATTTTTTGTTCGACAATTTTTGGTGCCAATTTTAAATCAAATGGTCTGTGACCAACTGTGCGTGGCCATTCCATTTGTTTTGTTTCAATTTCGTCAATAGACATTGTTTGTGGCGCCAATCCATTTGCCGCAACAAAAAAATCTCCACGACCAGAATCAATCGCAACGAACGCATCAGGCGTTGCTGATAAATACAAGTCAAATGCACTGATTCCAACAACAGGAATATTTAATCCTATTGCAACACCTTTGGCATATGCAATTCCCAAACGAATGCCTGTAAAACTGCCTGGTCCCACAATAACGCCAATGGAGGTTATATCAGACCATTTTGCGCCACATTCTGTAATGAATTTTTCACACTCAACTGGCAATGCGACAGATTGTTTTTCCACTACAACAGATTTGTAATGGCCGTCCAAAACAAACTCGATATCTTTACCAGCAGTATTTATGATTAAAATCATTTAATAAGACCTTTTTGTCTTAAAAATTGTTCCTGCATCATATAGTATATTTGCTTTGCGATAAAGCCATTGATTACCTGTGGATTTTGTTTGTTGTTTGCTTCCGATATATATATGTAATGTGCCTCTTCATCCAAGTGTTCTGTGTGCAAAAATACTTTTGTTGCATCGATATCTTGGTTGCTTAATTTACATGTAAATCTGTACAAACAAGCATCTTTGATCGGTGTGTTCAGAAAAGATTTAAAATCAAAATTTGTCATTTCTGATCTGTTTTTTCGCAATATGCGATAATTTTTTATTTGTTTAAAGATATTCATATTTTATTTTTCCTTTGTGTTTATTAGATGCGTACACCAAAACCAATTTTCTTTGAAAAGCCTGCGGATTTATGTGTTGATAACAAATCGTCAATTTTACCGATTGTAAATTCTGTTTCAATGTCCGCACAGTTGTTTTTCAACAATTCGCGCCGCAGCACAGCCGTTATTTCGCGCTGTGCCTGACGAACGCCTTGTTCGGATGTATAGTTTTGAATTATATGTCTGATTGCATCATCAGACATAATAATATTTTCAGGTTTCCATCCTGTATCACGCGCGGCGCGTTTTATTAAATGTTCGCGCGCGATTTGAATTTTTTCATCAATTGAATAACCTGGAATTTCAATAATTTCCATACGGTCTTTCAGTGCGTTTGATATGTTCAAACTGTTTGCAGTCGCAATAAACAGTACATTAGACAAATCAAAATCTACTTCCAGGTAATGATCGCGGAAAGTTTTGTTTTGTTCTGGATCCAAAATTTCCAACAGTGCAGATTCTGGGTCACCACGCCAATCGCGCCCCATCTTGTCAATTTCATCGAGTACAATAACAGGGTTGTTAGTTTTGCATCTTTTTAATGCGTCCATAATGCGACCGGCTTGTGCGCCAATATATGTTTTGCGGTGCCCGCGGAAATGCGCTTCATCAGAAATGCCGCCCAATGAAATACGGTGGTATTTTCTGCCCAATGCGTTCGCGATTGATTTGCCCAGCGATGTTTTGCCAACGCCCGGCGCCCCAACCAAGCATAAAATGCTGCCTTGATTAGAATTAGTTTTTTTCATAACAGCAATATGTTCCAAAATGCGTTCTTTGACATTATCCATGCCAGAATGCTCTGTGTCCAAAACAGCACGAGCATATTCTAAATCAATTTCCTTTTTATCAGATTTGCCCCATGGCATTGCCAACAATTCATCAAGATATGTTTTTAACAGCCCCCCTTCGTTTGACATAGGCGACATAGAACGCATGCGCTTCCACTCAGACATCGCTTTTTCTTTTGCGTCATTTGGCATTGCGGAATTTTGAATTTTTTTGCGCAGGTTCGCAGTGTCTGCCTCGTCATCATCTTCGCCCATTTCGCGTTGAATTGCGCGCATTTTTTCTTGCAGTATCGCTTCCCTGCGGCCGTTTTCCATTTGTTGATGGATGCGTTTGTTAATAGATTCTTCTATCTTTGCGCTTTCTGCGATTAATTTGACTTCTTCCAGTAATATAGTTAATTTTTCATGCCAGTTGGGCGCACATAAAATTTTGACCGCGACATCTGTGTCTAAATCTAGTGTTTGCACAACAGAATCAACAAATGCAGACATAGGATAGTTTTCAACAATGTTGCGAATTTTATCCATTTTGAATTTTCTGGTCGCGTTTGCCAGGCCCTGCATATTATCGGCGATAATATCGCGCAAAATTAAAACCTTGTCATCATTTTCATCGTTTGCGATTTCAATAGCTTCGGTTTCTGCAGTAAATATTCCGTCTTTTAATTCTGTGTTGCGCAAAGACACAACCCCGGTTGTTCTGATAAGTGCATGTATTGCCCCATCTGGCATCGTAAAGATGTGAATAATATCGCCAATCGTTCCAACGGAATATATATCATCAATGCCAGTTGGGTATCCCCATGTGTGTTGTGGCGCCAGAATCAGTTGCTGCTGACCGCTTTGCGCAGCAGTCTTTACACAATTCACAGACAGCGGATTGTCGACCAATACAGGTACTGCCGTCCCAGGGGACACGACCAAATTTCTAAATGGTAAGATAAATTTTTTCATAGCCAGATAAATATAAAACTTTTTTATTAGATTTCAAGATATATAAATTCTTTATTTTTGCGTTTAAAAAATGCCCCGGTGGGGCAATTTTTAACGGCGGCGGAATCCATTATGCTGTGCCGAATTGCTGGAACGCTTTGATAAATAGCGTGCTGCAATCAATACCAACCATTCCAAAGACAAGGCGGCCAATGCCAACAATTTTGATTCAGCCCCAGATACCCAGCCCAATACATAAACCAATTGTGCAATAAAAGATAAATACAAAATGCCAAACACGCCTGTAAAGAATACTTTTTTAACTTTTCCGAACATTTTTTTGCCTTCCTATATTTTTATAAAGATTTATTTTAATTTGTCGGGTTTCTGGTGCCAGGTACCCGACGAACCCCGCAATAACTAAAACGAATACGGTCAACAATTGCCAACTGTATTCAAGCCATCATTAGGCAGCCATTGCAAGGCGAACATTGTCGTTCGCAGCGATTCTATCGCCATTCAGTTTTTAGTCGGCTTTTAACGACGCCATGTCGGATTCAGCCAATTTGTCTTTCATCATCTGTCGAAACTATGTCAGCCCCATAACCAAATATGACACCTAAATCATATCAGGCAATGGTGGAGCTGTGGGGTACCGCCCCCCAGTCCAAAATGACTATTGCACAACGGTTTCAGAATCATCTCTGCATTTGCAGCAGACAAATTATAGTCTTTTGGACTGGAAATTGCAAGTTTTTAAGTTATAATGAAAGACAAGAGGCAAAAAATGAAGTTTTTAGACAAGGCAAAAATTTACGTAAAGGCGGGTGATGGCGGCAACGGCAGCGCCAGTTTTAGACGCGAAAAATATATCGAATTTGGTGGGCCAAACGGTGGCGATGGCGGCCGTGGTGGTGATGTGGTTTTTGTGGCTGTGCCAAATGTTAATACATTAATTGATTATCGTTATAAAACTAAATTTGTGGCCCAGCGCGGCGAAAACGGTATGGGAAAAATGCGCACAGGTGCGTCTGGCGAAACATTGGTTTTGCCGGTTCCAACGGGTACAGTAATTTTGTCTGAAAACGAAGAAATTGAATACGCGGATTTAAATGAAGACGGTATGGAATATCGTGCCGCACGTGGCGGAAATGGCGGCTGGGGAAATTTGCATTTCAAAAGTCCAACTAATCGCGCACCAAAGCAGGCAAACGACGGTCTGCCGGGCGAAGAAAGAACCGTTGTTTTACGCTTGAAATTAATTGCAGATATTGGTTTGGTCGGGTTCCCGAACGCGGGTAAATCCACATTGTTATCGGCTGTGACGGCTGCGCGTCCAAAGATTGCAAATTATCCATTTACAACATTGAATCCACAGTTGGGTGTTATGTATGCGCATGATCGCGAATTCGTATTGGTTGATTTGCCTGGATTAATCGAAGGTGCACATACCGGCGTTGGTCTTGGCGACCAATTCTTGGGGCACGCAGAACGCACAAAAATGATTTTGCATGTTATTGACGGCACAGAATCTGATTGGGCTGCGCGATATAAGGCTATTCGTCACGAAATGGATTCATATGGTGGCGATTTGACAGACAAACCAGAAATGGTTGTTATTAATAAAATTGATGCGATCGATGCGGACGAATTATCCGAAAAAATGATGGCTTTCAAAAAGTCCTTTGGACGCAAGAAAAAACCAGAAATTATCACAATCAGTGCCGCTGGCAGATTGGGCATAACGGATCTGGTCAGCGCAATTGAAAAAAAGTTCTTACAGGGTGCGTAATTATGATATATGCAAATCCATTGGCAGTATATCCCAATGATAGATTTAAAATGACAAAATTTGTTGATGATGCGTTAAAAAACGATGTTGCGTATCGCAGCGACGATACGACTGTTCCGTTGATAAGAAGTAATTATGACAATATCGAATTTATTGGTGGACGGTGGCGCGTTCAAAACGATTTTCCCCATATTATTCAAGTGGTAAGAAAAAAACAATTTGTTTTGTTGGACAAATTGCCACACCAAGAAAAGAATCTGTTTGAATTTTATAATGCATCGTCGGTTGGGTGTAATTGTTATGGTTATTTTCTGGCATCCTCCAAAGGTGACTATGTCGTTGCCAGATACGACACAGACAATCAGACATATTGGTCTTATGGCGAAACAATAGAGCAGGCACGTGCATTTATGGGGATTAAATTATACGACGAGTATATGGATTTAATTCACGCACATGTGTGCAAACAAAAAACAAAATAATTTTTTGCATTTTGATGTTTTCTCTGCTAAGATTTCTATCAGAAACAAAAACCATAAAGGAGAAAACAAAACATGGTATCATTAAAAGGAACACAAACAGAAAAAAATCTGTTAATTGCGTTTGCTGGTGAATCTCAGGCTCGCAACCGTTACACAATGTATGCGTCTGCCGCCAAGAAGGAAGGATTCCAGGCGATTTCCAAAATATTTTTGGAAACAGCTGACCAGGAAAAAGAACACGCATCTCGGTTGTTCAAATTCTTGGAAGGTGGCGAACTGGAAATCACAGCATCATTTCCTGCGGGTAAAATAGGCACAACATTGGAAAATTTGCAGGCGGCTGCATACGGCGAACACGAAGAAAATACAGATATGTATCCAAAATTCGCACAAATCGCTGCCCAAGAAGGTTTCCCTGCAATTGCAGAAATTTTAAAGAATATCGGCTTGGCAGAACGTTATCACGAATCTCGTTTCCGTGCATTGGCCGAAGCAATTGAAGACGGCTCATTGTTCAAACAAGATAAGATTGTTATGTGGCGTTGTACAAATTGTGGTATGTGGCACATTGGCACCGAAGCGCCAAACGTATGTCCTGCATGCTTGCACGAACAGGGCTATTTCATCAGCGAAGGAACAACATCTCGCTGTGATACAAATGAAGGCTTTTGTGAATATTCTATTATCGAAGACTAAGATAAAAATCCCCCAAACGGGGGATTTTTTATTTGTCGCAATGTGATTCTTTGCAGCCACATCTTTTTTCTTTGTCGTCGTGCATTTTGGAACAGTTTTTGCATTTGCATTGTTTGTTTTCTTGTTTTGACATTTTTTTTCCTTTTTGTTAATGGTTGTTATATGTCCGGACTTTTTTATAATAGCGGTACGACAAAACTCAAACAATACGCACCTTTTCCCAAAAAAGTATTTGTAATTTATGGACAAAGATTCTAAGATAGAACCTATGTCGGGGTGTAGCTCAGCCTGGTAGAGTACTTGCATGGGGTGCAAGGGGTCGCAAGTTCGAGTCTTGTCACCCCGACCATATAAATTCAAATCGGCGCTTGGCCGATTTTAATTTTTACAATTTTTTTCAATCATTTCAGATATCTGTATGCTTTTCGCAAATGCGCGTGCGTTTGGAACTGCACACGGGTCACAGTTGCGTCGCAGTTGTCCAGGGTTGCATACAAACGCGACATCTTGACACAGACCGTATGTGCGCACTGTGATTGGTTCGTTAAGATATTCGATTGCAATATTCCAGTATCTTTCTGGTACTGTTTTCGGGTCGCGTTCCCATATGTTTTCTACTGTGTTTATTACGCGTTTTACACATGGTGATGCGCCGGTCGTGTGCAGTATGTTTGGCTGGATATTATTCTGTGGATTTTTATTGTGTCTGTTTATCACAATCCATGCGATTATGCAGATACACAGTCCCGCAACCAGAAACAACAAAATATAATGTGCAATTGTAAAAGAGTTTGTGTTTGTTTTGAATTTTGCCATTTGAAAAACCTTTTATGATATGTATTTATCTTATCATTTTGCATAATCTATAAATATAGTTTCGTATTCCTATAATTTATTGCTTTTTTAATTTCATTAGGATAAAATATATCCAGATAAAACAAAGGGGGAATGCAATGTTTGTGACTGAAAAATTAAAGACATTCTCTTGGGTTAATGTTGGCAACCCAGATCACGAAGATTTTGAAAAACTGCAAACAGAATACAAAATTGATGAAGATACAATTTCTGACATTCTGGACCCTGATGAACAGCCACGCCTGGAACTGGAAGATGATTACAAGGTTATAATTGTTCGTTTTCCAATTATTAACCGCGAATCTAGCACGTTGTGGCATACGGAACCATTGTCGATAATCGTTTCGACCAATCGTGTAATTACTGTTTGTCGCAAACGTTGTGATTTATTGGATAAAATAAAAAGGTCTGAAAAGACATCCCGTGAAGAGTTTATATTAAATATAATTTATTACATTGCGGAATCGTATCTGCGTATGTTAAAAGAATTAAACAAACGCGTATTGGCGTCCAAGCGCGCATTACAGGAACGCATTCGTAAAAAAGAATTAATGGATTTGTTAGAGGTTGAAAACAGTTATACATTATATATGGCGGGAATTCGTGGTAATGTCGCTGTGTTGGATAAACTGGAAAAAGTGCGCGGTTTTGTTAAGACAGATGACGCTGCCGAATTGGCCGAAGATGCGCGCATTGAATTGGCTCAGGCGACCGAGGTTGTGACATCATACAGCAAAATGTTAAAGTCCATAAAAGAAACATTTGAAAGTGTTATCAATATGGATTCAAATACCAACATCAACCGCTTGACTATGTGGAATATTATCTTGGTTGTTCCAACGGTTATTGTGGGGTATTATGGTATGAATGTGCGCCTGCCATTTGCAGAGTATGAACAGACGGCGGTCGCAATATTTTTATTCATAATGATATTGCTGTTGGGTTTTGCGTTGTTTGGCATCGTGCGCCGCAGAATATTATAAGAAGACGCCCAATTGGGCGTTATTTTATTTCCATTTGATTTAAAATCTTTTTCAGTTTTCTTACAGAACTGTTTACACAACCGCGCCCAGTCCAGTGAAGTAATTCTTGACCTGTTTCATTGTCGGAAATAGATAAGTTAAATTTTGACCACCAAAAACCATTCAGCGAACACCAAATGGGTCTGAACTTAGGGTTGCTCTCTTTCATAAAAACAATATAACGTGCTTTGGATAAATCTGTTGCTGCCAAAACAGACTCGGTCCCTTCGGCGGTGATGTATGTTGTTGAAATAGTGGCTTTGTGATGTCCAATAGTTAATTTATATCCCATATCTTCCATAATTTCTTTTGTTTTAAGACGCATCAAATCGCCACCAGCGTCCGCATAAATTATTTCGTTTTTATCTAACGAATTTGGTTTTACATAAATACTGTTGCATGCGGACACAGAAAACAGAACTGAAAGATATAAGAATATTTTCCCCATAACAAAACCTGCGTTTAATATAATTTTTGGTGTGCCCAGCGGGATTCGAACCCACAATCTTCGCCTTCGGAGGGCGACGCATTATCCAGTTGTGCTATGGGCACCTTGTTGCGCATTATAGTCTGGGCAGCGCAAAAAAGCAATTATCGATTTTATGGATTTTAATTTTGTTGCAGTGATGCCAACATATATTCGTCTAAATCGCCATCCAGAACCGCGTCTGAATCTGTTTTTTCAACATTTGTCCGCACATCTTTTACCAGCTGATAAGGGTATAATACATAGTTTCTGATTTGACTACCCCATTCAATCTTTTTCTGGGCGGCCTTTGCGGCATCTTCTACTTCGGCGCGTTTTTGCATTTCCAGCTCATACAATTTGCTGCGCAGCATTTTCATAGCCATTTCACGATTTTGAATTTGGCTGCGTTCGTTTTGGCATGTGACGACCGTGTTCGTAGGAATGTGGGTTATGCGTACCGCGCTGTCAGTTTTGTTAACGTGTTGCCCCCCTGCGCCAGATGCACGATATGTATCAATGCGCAAATCTTTTTCATTTATTTCAATTTCGATTGTGTCATCGATATCAGGCCAAACATCGACAGACGCAAAACTGGTTTGTCGTTTGCCGTTTGCGTTAAAAGGTGAAATTCTTACCAATCGATGAACCCCAATTTCGTTTTTAAGCCACCCGTATGCGCGTTCGCCAGATATGCGATAAGTAATATTTTTTATGCCGGCAACATCGCCTTCGTGTTCTTCGATTACTTCGGTGGTAAAGCCGTGCCTTTCTGCCCAGCGCGTATACATACGCGACAGCATTTGCGCCCAATCTTGTGCCTCGGTGCCTCCTGCGCCCGCCTGGATGAACAAAAAGGCGCCGTTGTTATCCGCAGGTTCGCGAAACAGAGTAATGAATTTTGCTTGATGTGCTGCGTCCGCCAATTTTTCAATTGCAGAAACAACTTCACTATCGTCGGAGGCAATTTCATATAATTCGGATAAATTTTTGTATTCTGATTCCAGGGTCAACAATTCGTTCAACGTTTTTTCCAGTCCAGATTTTTTTTGCAATATTGCGCGTGCGTTTTCAGGATTAGCCCATAAATCGGGGGCATTAACCTGAACATCCAACTCGGAAATTTGTTTTTTTAATTTTTCAGGGTCAAAGAAACCCCCTGACGGCAGAAATGTCGTCCCAGATTTGCTGTAAAAATTCGTTTGTAATAATCATAATATAAATATGATAGCAATTTATTTTTTTAAATCAAATGAATGTTTGCGTTTTTTTTCCAGATATGATAAAATCATCCTAACGAGAGGGATTAAGCATGAAAAAAATTCTGTCAGTATTTGGTGTGTTAGGTGCGTTTTTTATTGGAAATACGGCGCTGGGCGTTTCTGCTGGGACTGTGGGCGCGGCGGACAATTCGCGCAGTGTTTTGATTCAAACGCCAACTGCGACAAATGGTGCCCGCGGCAAGGCAGGATTGGCAAGTGCATACAAAACAAATCAGCGCAACACATATTTTATGGTAACCCAGCCGGATGTCGATACCGCATGTAGAACAAAAATATATAACTGTTTGGCAAATTATTGCGGCGATGTGACTGTTGTGCCGGGACAGGTTGACTCAAAATGTCAATATGCAACAGAAACAGAATTGTATAACTATGCGTTGTTGTGCCTGCAAAAAGATACAGAAATTTTATTGCCTCAATATGGTGTAAACACAATTAATGGCACAAATAATGGCATGAATACCGCTGCGCGTTTGTGTCCATCGTATGTGCAACAGGAATTGATGTCTTATCTGTCGATGGCTAATTTAGCAACCCAGTTGTCCAAGTCTAATTCCGCATTGTGTTTGCAACGCAGACAAGAATTAGAGGCGGCAATGGCGTGCCATTCTGTGGCGATGTCTTATGGCAACGAAACGGACAGTAAATTAAATGCATATTTAACAGATTTTTGCGGCGCCGGTGTCCCAGGGGGCAGTGCTGAAATGGTGACCAGATTTGCCACTGCGGGCAATGTTGGTGCCAATATCTGGGGTTGGGCTGAAAAGATTATCAATCTGGAAATGAACAGCAAGGGCGCAGATTGGCAAAGCGCGATAGATGCGGTTTTGGCAGGCTATACAAATCGTATGAATTTGGCGTGTGGCGATAATTTGCAAATTAATACAGCTGCGCCGGCCACATCTTCTGGGCCATCTTCATTGCAAACTGTTGCTGCGATGGCGGTCAGTGCAGCATTCCCAACAGCCACTGCCAAGGTTGAAAATCCATACGAAACTCAATCTTTATGGATGGAGGTTTCGTCCCGTACAGACATCTTTACATCAGACGACGCGTTCCAGGTTGTATCTGCCGCATTAAGCAATCCGGCAACGACCCAAAACGCATTTTTGACCACTGCGCAAATGGATGATATGCAGCGTGCATACACTCGCGGAACCAAGGTTTATATTTTGCGGGACAGCGCTCGTTGTTATATCGTTCCTGTGACGCCATTAAGTTCGTATGAAACAACGGCGGTTGCACAGTCGTTTGCCAATTGTATAAATAAATAAAAATCGCCATAATGGCGATTTTTTTATTTTGTATGCTTGAATCAAAGTGCAATTTTTGATAAAATTAATCCTATGAAGTTTAACAGGCGTGATGTTTTAAAAATATCTGGTTTTTCGGTGTTGGCGATGGCGGCATTGCCGCGTGTTGCGTTTGCGGCGCGTAATTCTTTGCAGTCTTTGCGCACAGGGGTTCAGCCTGGGGACAAAACTCGTTTGGTAATTGAAACATCGACGCGTCCATCTTATTCTTTGTCTTATCCTGCAAATCAGTTGGTGGTTCGTCTGACGAACACTGCTGCAAACAGTGCGGTTGCACCGAAATTGGCGACGGGCACATTGGTGACCGGCATAACCCAATCGCAAAGTGGCGATGCGTTGATTATTACTGCTAATTTGCGCAAACCGGTGTCGGAGTTGAAAAAGAATCAAATTATGGTGTTGGAACCAAATGGCGACAATGATTATCGTTTGGTCTTGGATTTTGTCGAAGGCACACCGCCTGCCCAGACGGCGATCAAATCGGCTGCGTCTGAATATGGGACTGCATCATCTTACACGACCGCTTCTGCCGCACCAACCACTGCTATAACTGCGGCACGCAAATATATTGTGGTGGTGGATGCAGGTCACGGTGGCAAAGACCCTGGGTGTATAGGTAAGGGCGGTACCCGCGAAAAAGATATCGTATTGTCTGTTGCGAAAAAGTTAAAAAACAAACTGGATGCAAACGGCTTTAAAACATATTTGACACGCAGCGGTGATAAGTATCTGAAATTGGCGGAACGCGCATCAATTGCGGAAAAGAAAAAGGCTGATTTATTCATATCATTACACGCAAACGCAAACCCCAGCCGTAAAATGAAGGGCTTTTCGATATACACATTATCTGAAAAAGCATCTGACGAGGAGGCAAAAAAACTGGCCGAGGCTGAAAATGCTGCCGATAAAATCGGGGTCGAAGGCTTTACAGAATTCGAAGAAAACATCCGTATTGCATTGTCATCGTTGCAACAACATGCTGTCGCAGAAATGAGTGAAGAATACGCCACCGGTTGTGCCAAGTCATTTAAAAAAGCCTCTGTTGAACAACAGCCTGGCCCTGATGTTCGTCATGCGCCATTTGCTGTGCTGCGTTCGACCGTGCCTGGCGCACTGTTGGAATTGGGACATTTATCCAACGCGGCCGAAGAAAAGTTGTTAAAATCATCGTCGCACCAGGATAAATTGGTAAATGCGATTGTCCGCTCGGTCAAAAATTATAATTTTGAAATTTGACGCTTGCATTATATTCCTAATATTTTGTATTATGCAGATAACCAGAGGGAATATGATGAAATGTCGATTTTATATCTGCTTGTTTTTAGTCTATTTTTTACCCCCCCCCCGCCTCGGCATTTGCGTATGCAAATAATTTAACGCTGGATGACGCATTGCGTGCGACATATACCGCATGCGTTGGGATTGATGACGAAATTTCACATCTTAAAACGATGGCGGGCATAAATACCGCTGTCACGGCTGTTGGTACTGCGGCCGGTGCAGGCGCGATTGCAACCGGTTTCGTCAAGGCCAACAAAGACCAGCTGATTGAAAAGCTGGAAATGGAAAGATTAAAAAAGATTGAAGAATCCGGCGTTAATTCTGGCACACAGAATCCAAGTGTTGAATCTGTTCTGGCGGCTGCCGATTCGTATTTCAAAGAAAACGCATCCGTCGAAGAAATTGAAACAGAAATAGATAAACTAACCAAACAATCCAAAAATTTGGGCAATTGGCGTACAGGTTTGTTGGCTGCAAATACCGCGACCAATATTGCGGGTGCGGCAATCGCAGGAACCAACAAGGTTGACGCAGAACTGGATGAACAAATCAAGAACTGTGTTGCCACGGTTGATAAATTGCGCGCATCAATTATCCAAGCACAACTGGAGGGTTTAGATGTCAGCGAAGCAAATGCAATTGCAGATGCATGTGACGATTATGCAACTGTTGACACATCCAAGATTAACAAGCGCGCAACTGGTGCGATGGCATCGTCGATTGTTGGTGCTGCGACGGGACTTGCTGGCACGGTTGTATCTGGGGTTGCGAACACCGACAAAACGCGTGACGATAATACGGATTTTGGTAAACAACGCGAAAAGAATTTGAACACGGCGGCAAACGCGTTATCGATTGGTGCAACGGCTGCGTCTGTGACAGCAACAGTATTTAACGCAACGCAAATTGCAGCGATTAAAAAGGTCGCTGCGGTTTCTGAAAAATGCACGGGGGTATTGAAATGATGAAAAGATATCTGATTGCATTTTTCTTGATGTTTTTTGTTGGGTCTGCATCTGCGGCAACGACATTTTTAAGCACAGAAAAGAATTTATGGTTTACACCAGATGTTGTTGTGAATGCGGTGGTTGAGCATTTTAACGATGAATCCAAGCATATGCCAATGTTGGATTTGTATCAAGAATTAATGGACGAACAAACCGGAAAGGTTTCCGTTGATATATTGTTCAAAGTTTGCAACAAGGGCGGTTTGAACACAAGACGCGCCGAAGGCTATGCCCAGTGTAAAGCCTTTATTGAACAAATGTTAAAAGACGCGGAAATGGCGGCAGAACTTAATCTGGGCGGATATTGTCCAGGTTTGGATGCAAACGGAAAAAATCCAAATAATCTGAGTTCTATTACGGATGAAACACGCGTTGGCGATTTTTGTTCCAGTACAAACATTGCATCGGGTGAAGTGGTGTTCAAGGCGGGGTATGCATGTACATGTCTGGCGTATCAATGCAACACGGGTTATCGATTCCGTACACGCGGGGACTGTGTCACGCCGCAACAGGAACCGACCGACCGTAACGTCAATGCATCAAATTATTGTCCGCGTACGCAAACGACTGGCGCGTCAAATAATAACAGTACAGAAAAATGTAAATCATATTGTACCCAAATATATAAAGACAAAGACTGTTATTGGGACGCGTTGATTTGGGACAAAGATAAAAATGTATGTATTTGCAACCCAACAGATCAAGAAATATCTGACAAACGCGCACGCGATGAAGAAAAACGCAAAAATCAAAAATTCTTTGATGTGTGCAACAGAAGCAGCAAGGGCAAATCTGGTGGTCAGGAAATCTGTGTTAACAATGTGTTTAACTGGGTTAATGTCACTCGTATGCAGGCGGTTGAACTGGCAAAAATGTGGGCAAAAAAGCATAAGCAAGATGAAATACATTGTGACGATGGTAATATTAAAACGGTCGCGAAAGTGTGGGGCGAACAATCTGTTGACGACTATCTTATGTGCGCCAGTTTAGATTCGAATATATTCTATACTTTCCAATTTGACGATGTCAAAGAAAGTATTGATTCGGACATCCAGGCCGGTCTGGTGCATGGTATTTGTGTGTTGTATGGGTATAGTTCAAATATTGTAAAAAATGATACTTTAACTAACGCAATCGGTCGTCGTGGTTGTTATGCAACCTGTACGAACGAGCTTAAATCTGCGGGCGCTAACTTTGAACTGACGCTTAAACAAGATGGTAATTTGTGTACATTTGAACAACGCAGTTTTTCAAAAGAAGACGCGGATAAGTATCTGGCAAAATTTGGTAATTTGGATAACTATCATTTTATGAGCGACCAAATCCAAACCCAGGGCAGTCAATCTGGCACAAATAATAATATTTATGGTTATATTGCGTCCCAAGGCTATGTTATAAGAAATTTAGAATGTGTTCCAAATCCTGCTGAATTAAAAGGCAAATGGTATCAAGACGACGATGATATTCTGCGCTGTTATTTGAGTGTCGGCGGCGATCCAAAACGCCACACAATTGACTTTGTGTTTGATGACATCAGCGAATCATGGTCGTATAAATACGAAGCAGGCGAAGCTGCGATGGGCTGTTTGGGGTCTGGTGGCAAATACGAAGGCAAAGAATGTTATGGCTTGTCTGCAACCGCGTGTGCCGACGCCGAGAGGCAGATGAAACGTATTAATCCGGGGTCCAAGGGAACTGAATGGGATGCGAAAAACCAAGTTTGTATCATGCTTGACCAAGAACAAGCGGCTATTTATGATGGTCTGATTCAAGTTGGAACAGGTGCAATTGCTGCGGTTGACTGCGTGTTTGGTACCAAGATTGGTTGTGTAATGTTCGCAGTAGAAACGGTGGGTTTGGCTGCAGATATTACATCAAAAGAACTTATTACAGACCGTGTCCAAGAATTCTTGCGCGTATCTACAATATGCAAAGCGCGCGATTGTGCAAAACGCACAATACAACAACTTGGCGCCAAGGTTATTAGTGTACAAGATGCGCTTGATGAGCACTCGATTAAAAATGTTGATGAAGAACTGGCGCGTTTGATATTGCTGCTTGAACCAGAAGATTTGCAATCAGAATTATCTGATGGTGATTGGAATTCGATGGTCGCGGCCGTTGGTGGCGAAACAGATGATTGGACTGGGGCCGCGCTTGTATGGATGGGGCGTATCGGTGTCATGGCACAATTTGCATCACTTGGTACATCTGGGGTCAACCTGTTACGCAAAGCGCCACAGGCACTAAAAACGCTGTTGCGGTCCGCCGATAATATTGCCGCCGCCGCCGACGATGTAGCAGATATGACAAAAGCACTGGTTGTTTATGATGCTACCAAGGCTGCGGATGCCGCTGCGGATGCCGCCAAGGGCGCCAAGGCTGCTGATGCCGCTGCGGATGCAGCCAAAGCAGCGGACAAGGCATCTGACGCAGGTAAAGCCGCAGGGGGCGCAACAAGTGGCGCCAAAGCGGCTGGAAATGCAGATGATGCTGCACGCGGTGCGACAAGTGGTGCCAAAGCAGCCGATGCCACCGCTGATGCTGGTCGTGCCACTGGGGCGACCGCAGATAAACTGCACGACGGATTAAGTTTGAATAAAAAACAGTTTGGTTTGAAGTATCATCCAGATACGGTTGATGCCTACAGAAATCCAAAATTAACTGCGCTTGCGACCGAAATATTACAAGAAGGATTAAAAGGCGTAGACAAAATGACGGATGCTGAAAAGCTGGCGTTAAGCAAGAAAATGTTTGAATTTGACGAATTGCTTGCCGCAGCAAGCAAAACCGCCGACAAGGCAGCTGATGCAGGTAAAGCCGCTGATAAAGCTGCCGACGCAGGTAAAGTCGCAGGGGGCGCAACAAGTGGCGCCAAAGCAGCCGATGCAGCTGATGCCGCCGCTGATGCAGGTAAAAGTGCGGACAATGCCGCCGATGCTGGTCGTGCTGCAAACAATGCCGCTGATGCCAGCAAAGGTGGAAAAGCCGCAGATAATACTTCAAAAGCGACACGTGCTGCTAACTTATATGAAGATTGGAAAGGTGCTGGCAAAGGACGGGAATCTTATGAATTTGATTTCGCTGTATTAGGAAATAACGAGAAAGAATTAACTGAATTTATAGGTTATGTACAAAAGGACGGTTATTACATCCAGAAAGTCGGAAACAGAATTTTTGTTAAAGACGCTCTCTCTGATTTGTACAAAAGAGCAGCCACAGGCGACAAGAATGTATTCGTTCGCAAAGATGTATTGTCCCCACAAAGATGGGAAGAGCTAAATCAACAGGTATCTAAGTTAGGTTTGAAATTTGTTGATGATAACGAAAGCGCTGGTTTTATGAAACTTATTCGTGAAACACCAGCAAAGACTGGAGACGAATTATGGGAAAGTTTAAAAAGCAGAAATTGGAAAGGGGTGCGAAAAAATGGTTTTTATTACATGTTTATAGATGGTGCATCTGGTGGACAACATGCGACAGGATTAAAATTCCACATATCAGTATCACCGGACGATTTAGACAAAGCAACAGATGTGATAGGTGTTGCGATGAAACGTTCGGGTATAGGTGGGGAATTTAAGGTATTTCTAGATCCGGATGATATGACTTGGATGACACAAACCGGTAAGGAATTCACTGTTTATGTGTCTCAAGATGGGTATAATAGCAGTAAAATTCAACAATTTATACGTGAGTGTGAGCAAGGTCTACGAAACTCAGGAGTAAAAACCAATGGGATTGGTTCAAATGTGAGCGTTGGTGATAGAGCTGTAAGTGGTTCACAATACATCAGATACCGTTATGATCAATTGGATGACCTTGGAAGACCACAAGGTTTTTACAGAAGCAAATACGATTTTGTCGCGCCGAATTCTCAATATGGTGGGGACATTATGAATGGAATAAGTGCAAACTGATGTTCGTTATCAGTGTTCTCTATTCCTAAACAAACAACCATTTTACAAGACAAAAAATATAAATTTAACGGAGTTTTTTTACTCAACATAAAATCAGTCCCAACACCTATGTTTTCAGGGCTTTTGTAAAAGAAACAAACGACACAAAAACATAGCGAGAGAATATTTTTTTGTGAGAGGGACAAGGGATAGTTAATGCCTGTAAATAATATAACTACGTTGACATATCGCCAATCAACAAACGTGCCAAAGGCGCAAAAAACTGCGCCTCTTTGGGTGGATGCAGTAAGCGCCGCTGCCAAAGCAACCAGTTTATCCTATGGGCATCATGACGATTTGCCATAAAAAACACCCCGCGAAATGCGGGGTTTATTCTGGCGGAGACGAAGGGATTTGAACCCTTGATACGGGGTTGCCGTATACACGATTTCGAGTCGCGCGCATTCAACCGCTCTGCCACGTCTCCGTGTCGGGTATTATAAATGTGTTGGGATTATTTTGCAAGGGTTAATATTTGACTTTTCCTGTGCCTGCGATAAAATTTATTTATGCAAAAAACTTTTAATGAACAAGTTTACGATATTGTCGCAAAAATCCCATCAGGGCGGGTTGCCACATTTGGTCAAATTGCACAAATGATTGGTCGGCCACGCTGTGCCAGATTTGTGGGCTATGCATCTAATAACAAGGCATCATGGCACCTGCCGTGGCACCGCGTTGTCTTTAAAGACGGCAGTTTATGTTGCGGTTTCGCCGCAGAACAATATCGCGCATTGCGTGCCGAAGGCGTAAAGTTCACCCCAGAAAAAACAGTTATAATGTCTGTGTATCAATGGGACCCTGCGCGTGACGGCGTACCGATGGACATACGCGATTTTCCGCTGGTATTTTAAACCAGAAAAACACAGGTTTATCACTGCCAGGGTTGTTTTTTATAATTGGTTTTGTTTTGAATTTTATCATGAACAACACGATAGCATTTTTTACCGATTTTTTACACAGGAACCTTTTCATCGAAAATAAAAAACTTTATTCTTGATAAAATGTGTTAAGATATAAATAATATAGTGCAAATACATAAGGATATAAAAATGAAACGTTCAGATATTGTAAGATCTATCCAAGTGCGCTTTAAAAATATGCGCACAAATGACGCTTCGGCGATTGTTGATACTGTGTCAGACCATATTATTGAATCTGTTGCCAACGGCGACAGAATCGAAATTCGTGGCTTCGGTACTTTTCAACCGCGTGCCCGCGCAACCAAGGTTGGATATAATCCATGCACAGGTCAGCCGATGGATTTGCCTGCCAGCACGACTATCTTGTTCAAGCCAAGTCGTGAATTAACTAAAAAAATGAATGGATAATAATTATGTTGTTTGGTAAAAAGTCTGGCATTAAAAACCGCAATCGCGAGCGTTATGACCGCGTACGCAGATTGATGTGGATTAAATGCGAAGCATGTGGAAAGTTGGTCTATTACAAAGACTATAAAGAAAATAAATATATTTGCCCCAGCTGTGGTCGTGCATTTATTATGAGTCCTAAACAGCGTTTCGATTTGCTGTTCGATGATAATTCGTGGACACGTTTAACACCACCAACTGTTTCAGACGACCCATTAAACTTTGAAGACAGATTGTCATACAAAGACAGACTGGCGGACGCGCGTTCTGAATCTGGTTGTTATGATGCTGTCACGTCCGCCGATGGAACCATTGGTGGCGTGCCGTCAACTGTGTGCGTTTTAAACGGATATTTTATGATGGGCTCTATGGGGCGCGCGGCTGGCGATGCGATTGTCGCAGCGATAGAGCATGCAATCGCAGAAAAGCGTGCATTTGTTATGGTGACATCCAGTGGGGGTGCCCGTATGCAAGAAAATATCTTGTCGTTAATGCAAATGGCGCGCACAACAGTCGCGGTTAATAAGTTGCATGCAAACAAAATTCCATACATTGTGTTGTTGACGGATCCTACATTTGGTGGGGTGACTGCGTCTTTTGCAATGCTGGGCGACATTCATATTGCTGAAAAGGGTGCGCGTATTGGTTTTGCAGGCCGTCGTGTAATCGAACAAAATATTCGTGAAAAATTACCGTCTAATTTCCAGACAGCGGATTATTTATATGAACATGGTATGGTCGATATGGTTGTCGCACGCGCTGATTTACATGACGTAATTGCAAATATTTTGGCGGTTTTGACAAAGCAATCTTGCGAGCCAAAGCAAATAAATGTTGCAACACCTACACACGACGCGTCTAAAAAGATTCGCGGCATGGGCGAAAATGAAGCCTATGACAAGGTGTTGTTGGCACGCAATGAAAATCGTCCACATTTCTTGGACTATATAAATGGGATTGTTGATAAATGGACATATCTGGCAGGCGACAGACTGTATGCCGAAGATTCTGCAATGGGGTCTGGTATTGGTTTTTGGCGTGGGATTCCATCTGTTATCATTGGTCAGGAACAGGGGCGTACAATTGAAACCAGACAAAAACATCGCTTTGGTATGCCAAATCCTGATGGTTATCGCAAGGCGCAGCGTATGATGAAATTGGCTGAAAAATTTGAATTGCCATTAATATCGTTATTTGACACTGCGGGCGCATTTGCGGGCCGTGAAGGCGAAGAACGCGGTCAGTCCCAGGCTGTTGCATCTTCTATTGCGATGGGGTTGTCCGTTGCCACGCCGTATATTGCAGTTAATGTGGGTCAGGGTGGTTCTGGGGGCGCGATTGCGATTGGTACGGGCGATCGAGTTTTGATGATGGAAAACGCGATTTATTCTGTAATTGCGCCTGAATCTTGTGCCAGCATTTTGTGGCGCGACAATAACTTTAAAGCAACAGCCGCTGCGGCTATGAAATTAACTGCGCGCGATATGGCGAACTTAAATGTTGTTGATGAAGTTATTCCAGAGCCTGCCGGTGGCGCACATACTGACTGGCAAACGACGATGGAACTGTTGGCAAATGCTGTTGCAAAGCATATTACAGAATTGCAAAGCGTGCCGGCGTCTGAATTACCATCGCGTCGTGCGGACAAGTATCTGGCGATGACACGTGATGTCGAAATATATCAGCCTGAACATATCGGCGAAGAACATTAAAAATCCCCCAAATCGGGGGATTTTTTTATCTTACTGTTAAATGTCTGGAATTTTGAATGTCCATAATCATTTTTAACATATTTCTGTTTGGATAACGCATAATGATTTTTGAAAAATCTTGGTCTGTTTCTGCAACGGCGTCGCGCAACAAGTCGATTTTATCAAGCTGGCGCACAAATTCAATTTTATTTGCGCCGCATTGCCACAATGCGTTTTTATCGTTGCATTGTTGTTTGTATACAAAGCTTAATGGTTTGATTTCATATACTTTCGCGTTTGTTTTAAACAGATCGCTGTTCATAGCATAATCCATCCACATCAATGTATCAATTGCATTGTCGCAAAAGTGCAATACGAATTCAGGGGCGTTTAACGCTACATCTGCTTCGATTGCGTCCTTGTCAAATGATTTTGCGGTAAATTTTTGCCCAGACAAATTAGTGTCCGGCAAAACATTGTATGTCTGCTCGAATCTTGAAAATGGGGCAGAAATAATTTTATAATATTTTTTCATAATAACCTCTTTGACAAACAATATAGAACAAAAAATAAATTTGTCAACACTTTATATAAAAAATATATTTTTCTGGCTTGCAATTAAAATTATGATTATGTATAATACCCCCTGCATGGAGCGTTGGCAGAGTGGTAATGCAGCAGATTGCTAATCTGTGACCGAGATTTTTTGGTCCATAGGTTCGAGTCCTATACGCTCCGCCAGAAAATTCAACCCACCTTTTGGTGGGTTTAATTTTTTAACGGAATGTAGGACGAGAACCGTAAAAGGTTCGATACGGAGTAGATTTGGGAAGTAAAACGCCCCCAAATCGTCACGAGTGGAGAGGGGTATCCCCGCCCACAACTGTGGGCAGGGGAGTCCAGTCCTTTTGCGCCCGCCAGAAAATTCAACCCACCCTTTGGTGGGTTTAATTTTTTGTACCTTGACTTACCTCGTTCCGTCGTGCCATAATATGGCTATGACAATTAGATTTATAAATTTTTACTGTTGTTGTTAACTTGCATATTTCAGCAAACTGTTTTGTTTGCTTTTTACATATAAAATATTTAAAATTTCATAAAAACTAAACCGATAAAAGGAACGCATTATGACAATCAGACTTTATAATACAATGACCCGAAAACTGGAAGAATTCAAACCGCTGGTGCCAGGCAAGATGGGGTTTTATACTTGCGGTCCAACAGTTTATTGGGATGCGCATATTGGCAATATGCGTACAATGGTCAACAGCGATATTATAAAACGTGTATTTATTGAAAATGGCTACGATGTCACACATGTTATGAACTTTACAGATGTTGGACACTTAACTAGTGATGGTGATACGGGCGATGACAAAATGGAAAAAGGTGCAGCCCGTGAAAATATGTCTGTATGGGATGTCGCGCAAAAGTATATAGATGGTTTTTTATATGATATGGATTTGTTGAACAATATCAAACCGACTGTTATGCCGCGTGCGACAGACCATATCGCGGAACAGATTGCACAAGTGCAAAAGCTGGAAGCATTGGGGTATACATACAAAATCCCTGGCGACGGTATTTATTACGATACCTCTAAGTTTGCTGCATATGGTGCTTTGGGCGGGCAAAAGTTGTCAGATTTGCGTGGTGGTGCGCGTATTGATGATAGTGGCAAAAGAAACTCTACAGATTTTGCATTGTGGAAGTTTTCACCAACTAATGAAAAGCGTCAAATGGAATGGGATAGTCCATGGGGCGTTGGATTCCCAGGCTGGCATATTGAGTGCAGTGCGATGAGCACGAAGTATTTAGGAACTCATTTTGATTTGCATGTTGGCGGACAAGAGCATGCCAAAGTTCACCATTCTAATGAAATAGCACAAAGCGAACCGATTGTCGGCGCTCCATGGGTTTCGTATTGGATGCATTTTGAATGGTTGATGTTAAAAGACGGCAAAATGTCAAAGTCGGCTGGCACTGCATATACAGTGCGTAATCTAGTTGAGCGTGGTTATGATCCAATGGCATACAGGTATTTATTGTTACAAAGTCATTATCGACAGCCACTAGAGTTTTCGTTTGAATCGCTGGATGCGGCTGTGGCAGGGTACAAAAATATTGTTCGAAAAATTGCGGATTTAATGACTGCGGACAACATAGGCGAATTAGATTCTGGGGTGTATAATATCTGGCACAATAAAATGTTAACAATCGTGTCAGACAATATAAAAACCGCGGAAACATTGGTTGTTGTTCAAGAATTGTTAAAAGACGCGTCTGTAAATCCTGCGACTAAATTGGCGTTGTTTGAATTTATAGACCGATTGTTAGGTCTGCAATTTATTGACCGTGCCAAAAAACTGGTTGATTTAGAACAGCAGTCTGCCCCAGATGACATTGTTGTTCTGGCGCAACAGCGTGCCGAAGCCAAGGCTAACAAAGACTGGACTACGGCGGACAGCTTGCGTGCACAAATAGATGCGGCTGGCTGGACAGTGCTGGACAGCAAAGACGGATACAAAATCGTCAAAAAAGCATAAAAAATAATAAAAATCGGTTGAAATCGGGGCAATATTAGTGTATATTGCCCCCTGTAATTACAAAGGGAATTCTCATGAACTATCCATATATGCCAAAATCTACAGCCTTGTGGTTAATTGAAAACACCGCATTAACATTTGAACAAATCGCAGATTTCTGCGGTTTGCACGAACTGGAAGTTAAAAATATCGCTGATGCTGAAACTTATAAAATTCAACCACTGAACCCAGTGCTAAGCGGTCAGTTGACTCGTGAAGATATTGCTGCATGTGAAGCAGATGCAAACGCGCGCCTGACATTGCGTGAAGAAATTGTCAAAGCGCAACAGAAACAAAACAAAAAAGGTGTTGGTTATACGCCAAAATTGCATCGCCAGAACCGCCTGGGTGGTGTTTTGTGGATTGTTAAAAATTATCCAGAATTGTCAGACGGTCAAATTGCACGTTTGATGCGCAGCACAAATCCGACTGTTGCATCCGTTCGTAACAAGACTCACAAATCTTATTCTATTATTCAAATTCAGAGCCCAATTGTTTTGGGTTTGGTTTCTGAATCTGCAATTCATGAAGCAGTTGCAAAAGCCCAAAAACAGGCAGAAAAAAAGAATAAAAAGAAATAATTTTTTAACACATTTTAACACTTTAAAAGGTTGATGATGGTAAAAAAACTGGACGATGCAACAAGACTTTTAATCGAGTCTTTGCCAGAAAATTTGCAAAAACTTGCATTTAGTGCAATGGACGCGGGTTATATGTCGCGCATGGACTTTACGGCCGCAACCGAAGCGGACGAAGTTCCATCGGACGAACAAGAAGAAGTATTAGATTTCTTTCAGCAAGATTTAGGATTGGAAATTCTGGAAACAGATAATTATCCTCAGGATATGGGGCGTTATTATGAAATGGACGATGACGAACCCAGGGATAAAACGCGCAATTTATTAAACGCAGACGCCGAACAAGTCGATGTTAATGATGAAGATTATGAACATTATGCAAAGCAGTTGGAACGCAGTCAGACTGGTTCTTTGGTGTTAGGCGTTCAGGATTCTGTCCAGTCTTATTTAAAGCAAATCGGTACAGTTCAGTTGTTGACTGCCGCAGGCGAGGTCGCTATCGCCCAAAGAATCGAAGCGGCATCCCGTCTGATGGTCTATGGCTTGTGCGAAAGTCCAATGACAATTCAGGCTATGTTGGATTGGTATCAGCAGTTGTTAAATGAAGATATTCGTCTGCGCTATATTGTTAATTTGGAAGTTATGTATTCCAGTGATTCCGAACAAAAATCTTTGGCCGCGTTATCCGAGGCATTGAAATCCAAAGGTGTCGAACATGTTGACGAGCTGGACGATGACGATTTGGACGATTTAGAAGTAGCAACCGACGAAGACGACGATGACGACGAAGACGAAGAAGATGGTATCAAGAAAGAAGATTCGCCTCGCGGGACATCTGGCGTACCAATCCCAGTTATGGAAGAGTCTTTGATGCCAATGGTTTTAGATTTGTTTGCAAAAATCAAACGCATCTTTAACAGTATGCAAAAATTACAGGCCAAGCGTTTGGAAAATTTGCTGACATCAGATACACCGGATGCCGCATTGGAAAAGAAATACACAAAAATGCGTTTGGAACTGTTCGAAAATGTCAGCAAAATCCGTTTGAACGATGATCGTGTTGCAGAAATTCTGGAACAGTTGACCAAGCGCGACCAGTTGTTAATGGGACTGGAAGGAAAATTATTGCGTTTGGCGCTGGCAAACAAAGTTAAACGCGAAGACTTCTTGGCCGAATATGCGGGCAATGAATTGAATCGCAACTGGGTAAAAAAACTGGCTAAGCATAAAAATACTGCGTTGGCAAACTTTGCAAAAAAGCACGGTGCAGACATCCTGAAAATTCAAGAAGATATCACAGCCATCGCGAATGAAACAGGACAACCTACATCCGAATATAAAAAAGTTGTAGAATTGGTTCGTCGTGGTCAAACCGAAGCCGCCCGTGCAAAGCGCGAAATGATAGAAGCTAACTTGCGCTTGGTTATCAAATTTGCAAAAAAGTCCAGCAATCGTGGTTTGGGTCTTGATTTTTCTGACTTGGTTCAGGATGGCAATATTGGTTTGATGAAAGCAGTAGATAAATTTGATTATCGTTTGGGGAATAAGTTCTCTACTTATGCAACAAACTGGATTCAACAGGGTATTTCTCGCAGTATTGCGGACCAGGCTCGTACAATTCGAATCCCTGTGCATATGATTGACAATATACACAAGATTCAACGCGCAACACGCCAGTTTATGCATAAATACGGGCGTCAGCCAACAGCCGAAGAATTGTCCAAGATAATTTATCTGCCTGTTGACAAGATTCACAAGGCGATGAAAGTCAATCTGAAACCAATTTCATTAGAAGCGCCTGTTGGAACAGAAGACGACAGTTCTCGTATCGAAATTATTGCGGACGAAACGGCGAAAAATCCATTTACTTCTGCGGCACAGCAAAATCTGCGTAAAATCGTCACCCAGATTTTGTCTGAACTGGATCCTAAGGAAGAAACGGTTTTGCGTCAGCGTTTCGGGATGAGCACGAATAAAACCAGTACTTTGGAAGAAGTTGGTGAATATATTGGCGTTACCCGTGAACGTATTCGCCAGATTGAACAAAAGGCGTTGAATAAATTAAAACATCCAACGCGTGCACGCACACTGCGCAGCTTTTTGGAGGATTAATTATAACACCCCGCATTTGCGGGGTTTATTCGGAGTATAAAATGAAGAAAACATTGTTGTTTTGCAGCGGTCCGTCAGGCAGCGGCAAAACATATTTTATTAAAAACACTTTGCCCACAGGATTATTTTACAGCTTGCGCTCTGCGACTACACGTCCAATGCGTGACGGCGAAAGCGAAGGGAACCCTTATTTCTTTCGTGATGAAGATTATTTTGAAACAGAACCACTGGCAACGCACCTGTGGGTTAATCAAAAAATTTGGCAGCCAGGAATGCCCAAATGGCTGTATGGCGTGCCAGAATTCGAAGTCTATGAACATCTGGGGCAAAATTTGATATACGATGTGATTGAGCCAAAGTATGCCCGCCAAATGATAAGCTGGTTTGTTGTAAACAAACTGAATACAGAATACGATTTTAAAATTGCGTATTTTGTCCCACCGCAAAACAATATGAAAACAGTGGAATCGCGCGCTAATATGCCAAACGATACAACTGTTCGTACATTAAACAAGTGTAACAACGAGGCGTTTCGCAAAGCAGGGCTGGTGCCCGATTATACCTTGTGCCCAATTAATGGTGTGTACGATGCAAAATTAACTGCACATATTAAACAACTTCAAAAACAATATTAAAAAAAGCCCCATTCGGGGCGTTTTTTAAACATAACTTTTCAAAGCGATGTATATGTGCCCTACATCGGTTTTTATCAATGTTGCCGACACATTGTCTGGGTTGTCTGT
Source organism: uncultured Alphaproteobacteria bacterium (assembly GCA_904502095.1). GTDB lineage: Bacteria > Pseudomonadota > Alphaproteobacteria > Rs-D84 > Rs-D84 > Enterousia. The sequence continues at coordinate 12,138 of CAJGDG010000009.1, read as the reverse complement.
TTGTTGTGCATTTGCCAATATCTTATCAAAACTGCGGACAAACTGTGTTGCTTGACGGCGGAATACAGCGTCTGCCTTTATCATTTCTTTTATTTGTTTTTTATCAGCTGCCGCCAACATTTTAGCTAACCATTTTGAAAAGATTGTTTTGTCGCCTGCGTGATATTTAGTCCAAACAACATCTGGGATTTCTGCGCCTGCAACGCGCGTCAAATCCATCGACTGTTCGTGCAATGACGCCAGCATTTGTTCGCTTTGTGCTAAAAAGTCTGCAGAACTAATATGCCCAAATGTTTTAGCAGGCGCCGTTTTTATTGCGTCCATCGGCGCAGATGCGCGTGCGACCATCATTTGTTTGTTAAGTGTTTGCATCGTATCGACTGCTTTGGCATAGTCAGCCATCAAATCAATCATTTGCTGACGCGACTGGCCTGCCAGTTCTTCCAGTTTTATTGCAGAACCGGATACCGCATCTGTTGATTCCGAAACAGTTGATTTCATCAGTGCGATTTTTTCGTTCAGTCCCGCCACAATTTTTTCCAATGTTTCGCTGGCTTCAACAGAACCGCGCGACAAATCAGGCAGGGCGGCATAATATCTTTCAATTAATGCAGACAATGGTTCCAGTTGAGCGGTTGTGTCGCTGGACATTTTTATCAGATTTTCGGACTGCGCGGACAATTGCGTGTGTGCCGTATTCATTTCGATCAGCGTTTCTCGAACGCCGCTGGCCATCGTTTTTACAGATTCAGAAAACGCATTTGCCGCAGTCTTTGTGTTTTCCAATGTTGCATTTGCAACGCCAGATACGGTTTTAAGTTCTGCAACAACGCCTGTTGCATATTCTTTTATTTCCGTATCAAATTTATTGGTCAAACCAACCAATTCATTAGAAATTCCGCGCACAGCGCTTTCTGTTGCAGTTGCTGTCGCCATAAGGCTTTCGACGATGTCTGTCAGTTTTCCAGATTGTTTTTCGATGGATGTTTCGACTAATTGGCTTTGTCCTGCTACAACATTTGCGGTACTTGTTAATGTATTCATTTGGCTGGTCAGTTGTTTTTTTGATTGTTTGCCAAAGTTATCCAATTTTTCCAAAAAACCATCCAACTGTTTATTGTTTTTGTTCAATGTTTCTTCGTAATTCACCGCCGATGTTTTGATATTATTAAATCCGTCTGCGGTTGTTTTTGATAGTTCAGACAGTTTTGTTTGTAGGGTTTCTGATTCTGCAGTCAGGTTCTTCATCTGGTCTGCATTAAAATTAAATTCGCCTTGCAGATTTTCAGACAATGTTTTGCTGCTTTCCAGCCAGTTATCAATTTGGTCTTGGATTTGTGCAGTTTGTTGAACTGTGTTTTCAGATGTTTTATTAATATTTGCTAATAACTCGTTAACAATACTGCTGAAACGGTCCGTAGAACTTTCTGCATCTTTCCACGATTGTGATGCGACTATCTCACCCAAACCACCCACGGTGTTGTCCAGGCGACCTGACATATTTGCAATTTTCTTGGTTGCGTCATCTGCTGTTGCGATTAATTGTTCGTTTTGTATCGTCAGCATATCGTTTAATTTGTTTGCGTAATCAATTTGAGCGTTTAATGTATCGCGCATTGATTGAAAACTTTGTTCTATCTTTGCGATTTCATCTGCTAATATGGTAGCCAAGACGCGTGACGCATCTGCGATTTTTGCGCGTTCTGGTTGTGTTATAATGGTCAACAAAGACTTCATAACCTTTTGTGATTTTCTGGATATAACAAATAATCCAATTAAAACAGACACCAGCAAAACACCTAATGCACCGCCGCCAACAATCAAAAACTGTGAAAAATCCATTGTTCCTTCCCCCTAAGAAAACTGTCTTTTATATATCTTGCAGTCCACTTGGATTTATACTAAACTTTAAATAATAAAGCAAGGGCATAAATGGCAAAAAATCATAAACTTTCACCGGAGCAAGATATTGCTGCCAATCCACGGGAAAACATATGGGTCCAGGCAAATGCTGGCACAGGAAAAACCAGCGTCTTGGTCCAGCGTTTGTTGCGGACATTGTTTCGTACACCTGATTGTATGACTGCGGGTATTTTGTGTCTTACATATACCAAGGCGGGCGCTGGCGAAATGCGTAACCGTATTTTAAAGGCTTTGCGCGAATGGGCAATGGCGTCTGATGATGATTTGCGTGAAATGTTAAATGGGGTGGCGTATAATAATCCTGCAACAGATGACGATATTAAACATGCACGCGAAATATTTTTTACATTTATTGACAATCCAGAAATTTTAAAGATAAAAACAATCCATGGTTTTTGCGAAGAAATTTTGCATCGTTTCCCATTAGAAGCGGGCATTTCGCCAACCTGGTCTTTGATATCTGGTGCGCCACAGCGTGTTTTGTTGCAAGATGTGTTTAATCGTGTTGTAAATTCCAGTAATAACGAGCGTGTTTTTAATGCGTTTGAACATATTGTTGGTCGTGTGTCTGAAACATATTTAGATAAATTACTTGAATTATTAAGCGGTCAGTATAAACAGTTTTTTCAAGTTGAAAATATTGTTAAATATCGCGAATACTTTATTGATACGATTAAAGATTTTTTAAATTTGAATTATGTAAAAAGGTACGAGTTTAACGAACAAAATCTGCAAAATATTATCAACTTCGCAACGGCAGAGCAAAAAACAAAGAAATCGCCGGCACAGAATTTGGAAAAGGTGATCACTTTAACCAAACAGTTTATTGATAAAACTATTGATTTTGAAAAATACAAATATGCATACCTAAATTCGGATGGGACGCCGAATAAACTGCTTGCAAAAAAAGAATATTTGACTGCCGAACAATTACAAATCGCAGAAATAGAACAACAGAAAACAAATCAGATGATTTTTGACGATACTTTGGCGCTGTTTGATTTGTCAGCTGCGTTTGCATCAGAGTACAAAAATACGAAACGCGCAAAAAGCCTGTTAGATTTCGAAGATTTGATTTTGTATACCCGTAAATTGTTTTCAAACGCTGAGACAATGGGTTGGGTTTTGTCTCAGTTGGATTTATCTTTGTCTCAAATATTGGTGGACGAAGCCCAAGACACATCGCCATTACAATGGGATATTTTGAATATGCTGTCTGGCGACTTTTTTACAGACGGCGACACGGCACAGTTGCCGCACTCTATGTTTGTGGTTGGCGATACCAAGCAGTCTATTTATGGATTCCAGGGCGCTGATCCATATGCGTTTGCGGCCAGTCGTGATGCTATTTCAAAACAGATACAAAACAATGCGCGTGCAATACGCGAAGTGCCATTACAGCAAAGCTTTCGTTCGACTGCGCCTATATTAAACAGCGTCGACAAATTCTTTACAGACAATATTGTCGTTGGCATCAGTTCTTTTAAAAACAATGCACATAAATGTTTTCGTGCAAATGATGCAGGCGCGGTTGAAATTCACCGATTGATTGCAAAAAAAGAAAGCGGGACAGGGCGATTGGATTATATAAAACAAATTGCCGACAAAATAAAAGAAGTGTTGTCTAACGGAAGGTATTCTGCCAAAGACATTATGGTACTGGTTCAGCAGCGCAACCAATTTGTAATGCCATTGGTGTCTGAATTAAAACGGCGGGACATCGAAGTTGCAGGCAACGACCGTATTGTTTTGCCTGATTTTCCAGCGGTGCGCGATTTGTTAAATCTTGTTCGTTGGTGTATAAAGCCGGACGATGATTACAGTTTGTGTTGCACTTTAAAAAGTCCAATTTTCCGATTGAAACAAGACGATATTTTTAAAGTATGTAAATTAAGAAACGATATTAATTATACCAAAAAACAGACCAACAAAGATGCAGAATCCGTATCTGTTTTTGATGTTTTAAAAGACAAATTCCCGCAAATACACAATCGTCTGGCCGACATAAAAAATGCGGCTGAACATTTGTCGCCATATACATTTTTTACATGGGTGTTAAATCAAAACGATACACGCCAAAGTTTTATTTCTGCGATGGGCGAACAGGTTGTTGATCCGCTGGAAGAGTTTTTAACAATTTGTTTGTCTTATGAGCGCACCCAGCCTGGCACATTGTGGCACTTTATAAAATGGTTTATAACAGGTGGCAGCGAAGTCACCCGCGATATGGACGCGGCTTCTGGTGTTCGTATCGTCACGGTGCACGGCAGCAAAGGTTTAGAAGCCCCCGTTGTTTTCTTAATAGATACAATTCATATGCCCAAGGCAGACAAAATAATTCCAATTACAGATGGCGCAATGCCTGTATGGTTATGGGCGCCACGCAGCGATAACAGCGCATTGCACGCCGCTGCCAAAGACGCGCAGTCGCAAAAACAAATTGCAGAATATTATAGGTTGTTGTATGTGGCTATGACGCGTGCGCGGGACGAATTATACATATACGGATTTACATCTGACAAAAATCCGCCTGAAAATGCGTGGCACACACAACTATGGCGTGTTTTTGCAGGCGATACAGATTCAGAATTTATCAGGATTACAAATGAAGACATTGCATGAAATTATATCTGAACAAACGCGCACAAAGTACGCAACAAAAAGCGGTGCTGATATGCATACACAATTGCAACGCATAACAATAGATGAAACGGGCGACGCCGGCAATCCTGACTTGATAAACAAAATAAAATCCAATCCGCAATTGGTTCGCTTCTTTTCGGCACAATCCAAAACCGAAGTTCCAATTGCCGGCACAATAAAGAATAAATTTATCAGCCGCAGAATTGATCGCCTGTGCATAGATAAACAGAAAAAACACATAGATATCATCGATTATAAAACAGACACAGCACCCGATGCGTATCGCGCTAAATATATCGCCCAGATAAAAGAATACGCAGAACTGCTGTCTGCAATTTATCTTGATTTTAGCATCGATGGTTATATACTATGGACACACGATTTTTCACTGGAACAAGTCGCAAACAAGCAGGTTTAATTTAAATATGTTGGTTAATTTAAATATTTCAAATATTGTCCTGATAGAAAAACTGAACATTGAATTCGGCAGGGGGCTGAACATATTAACTGGCGAAACCGGCGCAGGGAAGAGTATTTTAATGGACGCGCTGTCTTTGGCACTGGGCGCACGCTCTGACATTGGACTGATAAGACACGGTTGCGAAACGGCGTCTGTAATTGCTGAATTTGATAATGTCCCAGCAAGTGCAAAAACAGTTTTGGACGAATTTGAAATCGATACCACAGACGGTTTAATTTTACGCCGCACATTAAACGCAGATGGCAAAAGCAAGGCATGGATTAACGATACGCCAATATCTGTAAAAACATTAAAGCAAATTGGTGATGAATTAATAGAAATTCACGGTCAATTTGCAAATCATACTTTGTTGAACCAGTCAACGCACCGACCAACATTGGACGCGTTTGCACAAAATTATATCGGTAATTTTAAGGCATTGTTGACAGATGTTAAAACATCGTATAAAGAATATTCTGATACAAAAAAGCGTCTGTCAGAATTGCAAGAAATGTTGGCGCGCAGCGAATCTGAACGCGAATTCTTGGAACATAATGTTGCAGAATTGCAAAAATTGAATCCGCAAATTGGCGAAGAAGACGAACTGGCAACCAAACGCGCCAATATGATGAATGCGGAAAAAAATACTGCAATTTTAAACGACGCAATCAGCGCAATGGCCCCACATGGCAATTCTCTGGACGCGCTTGTCTTTTCGGTTGCACACATTTTAGAAAGAATCAAAGGCGATGAAAATCCGTATCAATCGCAAATCGATAAACTGTACGATATCGCGGAAGATATTGCCACGGTGTCAAAAAGCTTGGAGCCTGAAAACATCGACACAGACGATATGGATTCAATCGAAGAACGACTGTTTGCAATTCGTGCTGCTGCACGCAAACATCGTGTTTCTGCAGATGAACTGCCTGCAAAGCTGGAACAAATGTCTGCACAATTAAATGCGATTGATAATTCTGATGCAGAGCTAAAAAAACTAACCGCACAACTTAAGACAACACACGATTGTTTTCTTGCTGCTGCATCTGCGTTGCACGACGCACGAAAAACAGCCGCCCAAACATTACGCGAAAAACTGTTGACCGAATTGCCGGATTTAAAATTAGGCTCAGCTGATTTTGATATCGAGTTTAACACTTGCGCGCCATCTGCAAATGGAACTGACGATATTACATTTATGATAAAAACCAATCCAGGCTCTCCATTTGCACCATTGCATAAATCCGCATCTGGGGGTGAATTGGCGCGTCTGATGTTGGCTATGCGTGTAGTATTGGCTGGCACTAACGACGAACATTCATTTGTGTTTGATGAAATTGACACAGGAATATCCGGCGCGACTGCATCAGCTGTTGGCAATCGTTTAAATCGCCTGGCGGTTGCAAACCAAGCGCTGGTTATTACACACTCGGCCCAGGTTGCAGGATTTGCGGACAGGCACTTTAAGATATCAAAATCTGTCATCGATGGCAAAACCACCACCACAATTCATCAAATTGCAGACGAAGAACGCGTAAACGAAATTGCGCGCATAATCAGTGGTGCCGAAATAACATCAGAATCTGTCACAATGGCAAAAACATTAATAAAAAGTATGGACTAAGATACAACGCGACATTATTCCGTCATTTAATAAAAGCTCTAATATGTGTTTGTTATTATGGTTTCAGCGGTCTAGATAAAAAAACAAAACGCCCCGTTAAGGGCGTTTTTATAATTTTATTACACCGTCTGCAAATTCGATTGTTTGTGGCGTACCACCATCAACACTGCTGATGATTGCGTTATCTGCGCCGCGCACAATAGCATACCCACGCGCCAAAACGCTTTTATAACTAAGCGAATTCAACATCTGTCCTGCATGCGTTAACGATTGATTCAAAGCAGCCATCTTGTTTTGTAATATGTTAGGGAACCCTGCGACATTATCCATTTTCTGACATGCTGCCACAATTTTGGTGTTAATAATAATGTTCAGCGTGCGCCCCAAATCGTCCAAACGCTGAGTATGTTCCATCAACATTTGTTTAGGGCTTTTGATGTTTACAGATTCGATGCGTTGTTTAGCGTTCGTCAGTCGCGTGACGAAATTGCCAGACAGTCGCAACCACATATTATCCAAATCTTGAACTAATGACAGTTTTGTTGGCACGACCGCCTCGGCTGCACCGGTTGGGGTAGGCGCGCGGTGGTCGGCAGCAAAATCAATCAACATCCAGTCTGGTTCATGTCCCACGCCTGAAATCAATGGTATACGACTGGCCGCGGCTGCGCGTACAACAATTTCTTCTGAAAAAGGCAATAAATCTTCTAACGAGCCACCACCACGCGCAACAATAATAACATCGACATTATTCATTCGATTAAAGTATTCGATACCGGCTGCAACCTCGGTCGCGGCCGTCACCCCTTGGACCGTTGCAGGGTACAACAAAACACGCACCGGAAAGCGTTCGCGCAGGCGGTTCTGTATGTCTTGGAACGCAGCGCCTGTTGGGCTGGTGACAACACCGATGGTTTGCGGCAATTTTGGCAATGGCTTCTTGCGAGATGCGTCAAACAACCCTTCGGCTGCCAATTTTTGTTTGCGTTCTTCCAGCATTTTAAGAATTGCGCCAACGCCTGCCATTTCAATTTCGCTGGCAATGATTTGATAATTGCTGCGGGCAGGGTATGTGGTAAAACGACCTGTGATAATAACTTCTAACCCGTCTTCCAGTTTAAAATTCAGCGGTGTGCCGCGCCAAACAATTACAGATATGGCCGCACCCGAATCTTTTATCGTCATATAAATGTGCCCAGAAGTCGCACGTGTGATTTGCGATAATTCACCCCGAATTTTTATTCGCGGAAAAGCTGTCTCTACAACATTTTTCAGCAACGCAGATGCGTCTGACACGCTAAAAATCATATCATCTTTTACAAATGGCTCCGGTTTCTGCATAGTTTACATACCACCTTGTTGTATACTGTTTACATAATCCGCGACAGCAATTGCAAATCGTTGCGCAGACGCGGTTTCTTTGCCTTCTAATCGCTCTGGTCGTCCCAGTTCATATGGCACAGAAATTCCAATGTTTGTATATTGGTCTGCGGTTAAATCGAAATTTTGTTTGCTGGGTATATGATACAAGAAAAAGTGGGGGCCATATGTCCAAATTTCGCTGATATACATCAATTTCCAATCTGATGAATCCATCGCACTCATAAAAGCAAAACATGACGCTTTGCAAAAACCGTCTGATGGATATGTAAAAACATCAGTTCTTTTCCCCAACTGATCATCAAAAGTCGCGTGTTTAACTGCTTCGGATTTAAAGCTGTTGCGAAACAACAATGTAAAACGCCGCGCCATACGCCGTTGGTCATCGGTCATCTTCATCTTATCAATTTGTTGCAGCAGTCTACGAGTAGCCTGTTGATAAAATTCTTCTTTTTCTTTTCTCATATCTGACACGATATCATATTCGTGCAAAATATTCAATTTATAATTCCGTCAAAGGCCAGCGCGGGCGCGGTGCAATTGGTTCGCGTACAACATTGCCAATCAAAAAGTTTTCCAAGCCTGCCCATGCAATCATTGCGCCATTGTCTGTACATAAATTCAGTGGAGGTGCAGCAAATATCATCTTGTTTTTCTGGGCTAACTTTTCCATCGCACTGCGAATAGCGGTGTTTTTTGCTACGCCACCTGCGACGACCAATGTTTTAGGCGAAGCTTCCAATACGCGCGAATCTTTTAACGCATTTGTCAGACGGTTAATTATACAGTCGACCACAGAGGCCTGAAACGAAGCGCAAAAATCATCAATATATTCATCTGTCAGGGGCGCGTTTGCGCGGTCTAAAAAAGTACGTGCAGCAGTTTTAATTCCGCTGAATGAAAAATCGCAATTTGGCTTATCGCATAATGGGCGTGGAAACGCAAACGCACGCGGATTGCCGTTTTGTGCACGCTTATCAACAATCGGGCCGCCTGGATAACCTAATCCTAACATTTTTGAAACTTTGTCAAAGGCTTCGCCAGCACTGTCGTCCAATGTCTGACCGATTAATTCATATTTTCCAACGCCGCGAACCAACAAAATCTGACAATGACCACCAGACGCCAGCATTAACAAATATGGAAACTCAATATTTACATTGCCGTTTGTGCCATCTGCCAATGTCGCACACAGTCGTGGAACTAATGCATGACCTTCTAAATGATTTACTGCAACCAAAGGTTTTTTTAAAGACTGTGCAATACCTGTTGCTGCCATCCAGCCAACTAAAACGCCACCGATCAATCCGGGGCCAGCAGTTGCGGCTATGACATCTATATCATCAATTGTTTTGCCGGCTTTATCTAATGCCTGATTAATCACATTATCAACTGCCAAGATATGTGCGCGCGCCGCCAGTTCAGGCACAACGCCACCATATTTTTGGTGCTCTGGAATTTGCGAATAAATTATATGCGATAATATATTTTTATCACTATCTACAACTGCAGCAGATGTTTCATCACAAGAAGATTCGATCCCCAAACACAGGGTGGGGCGGTCGCTGTGAACGCTGCTGTCCAAAGTTCCCATATCTAAACGCATCAATTTTTCGTCACTCATTTTATTTCCAATATTACGATTCCGATATTTGTTTTTGTTTTCTGACGCTGATTTACATAATCGTAAAAATCAACATCGACCACCATGCCTTGCGCACTGGACGCGTGTCGCAGAATTCCATTTGGCAACAAGAACCCCATATGAACTACGCCAATGTCGGTCCCAATTTTATCACGATTTTTTTGATTGTCAGCAACAAACAACACAACATACATTTTATTTAATTCTAAATCACCAAGATTTTTATATGGCAGATATTCCAGTTTGACTGTTTCTGGCATAAAATCGGCGTCAATATTATGAACAGTCTTGAACCAAGATTGTTTGTTGATTACAACCGTTCTTATTGCCGTTTTTCCAAAATTACGACTGACATTTTCAACAATGTCAGAATTATTTTTCAACCAATCGGTTTCAATAAAATGATTACGGTTTAAAAAATCTATTTTGCCGTTTTTGTATCTTATTTTATTAAGTTTTTCAATATCGCCATTTGCCAAAACAGTTTCCACAAATGTTGTGCAATCAAACGCATCAAATCGTATAGTTGGGTCAGCATCGGGCGGCACGCCTTCGCCCAACGGCGAAGACAGATATTTTGCGCCTAAAAAAGACTGGCCGGGCAAATCTGAATTCACAGCGCACCCGGCCAACAGCAATAACATTAAAACCGCGCGCATTACAGATTTTCTTTTAATTTAATTCCTGTTCGGCATAACGACGCAGCGTCACGCACGGTCATCTCGGAGCTGTCTGGCAATGTTGCCATCTTATCAATACATGCGACCAGTAAATCAATATTAGAATCTGCGCCGGTCAATATTTGAGCCGCTGCAACGCGTCTGTCCAACGATGCGCTGCGCCAGTCTTGTAAACTGCCTGATTCCAATGCACCGCTGCGCTGTGCAAAAAAGAAAACAACCAACACCAACAACAACGCACCAATACCAATAAATAATTTAAAATATTTTTTTATAAAGTTCATTGTTCTCTCCCACTTTTTATTCGCATTTTACCAACCAAACATCATAGTCAGCGTGCTGCAATGGATTTTCACCCGGTTCGTTACGGTTCATCCAGTTGCTGAAAACGCGACCTGTGTCAACGTCATCAATTTCAACAAACGCCCAAAAGTTTTCTGCTTCAAATGGGTCAGATTGTTTGCACGAACGCACAACGATTTTTAATTTTTCAAATTTAAAATCTTGATTTAATACAACTTTATGTTCAGAAACCTTGCCGGCGTCCTTGTTCAGAATACGAATAACCGCATTTGTTTTATCAATATACGCATTTGCCACAACGGGCAGGGCAGATATAAACAAAGATAAAATTATTTTTTTCATACCACAAATGATACAGTTCATGCAAAAAATGTCAAACACAAAAAACTTGACAATATAATATTTTTGTATAAAATAAATAACATAACATAAAATAAATAACAATGTATTACAAAAAGGACAAGAAACATGATATCAGAAAATAATTTTACTTTGGCAAAATTGATAATGTTGCACAAAGACACAAACGTTACATACGACAGAGAATTAGAATTATATAAGTTTAACATCAAAGGGCTGGCTGATTATTCATACAGTTTGAAGATTCGTGTGCCTCATGGTAAGAAAAAAGTAAAGAAACCAAAAAAAGTTACATATAACGCAGGGCCATTCACGATAAAATTAGCAGAAAAGATATATGCCAGTGATATCGACCTGAAACATGGCGTGATCAATTTACATAAGGGTAATGCAGCGGGCTATTATGATACCCCAGACCATCGTAACGTTTTTTATTATGAAACAAACAAATCCATTGGTTGGGTCGCAGATATAAAGAACCCATTTGCGACTAAAATCGCACAAAAGGTAACAGAGCCACAATTCTTTGAATTAGCAAACTTAGCGAAAAAACGTTATGAAAATGCATTACATTTAAAAGATAATTTTGCACAAATTAAAACAATGATTGGGCGTTAAAAAAAATCCCACAAATGTGGGATTTTTTTATTTTGCATTTTTTTCTGCGCTTGTTGCGGACAAATCTTCCACGATACGTGCTTTCTTGCCAGACAAACCACGCAAAAAGAACAATTTTGCGCGACGAACTTTACCAATGCGAACCTTTTCAATCTTTTCGATTGCAGGGCTATACAATGGGAATTTGCGTTCTACGCCAACGCCATAAGATTCACGGCGTACTGTAAAGGATGCATTATTCCCTGCGCCGCCATCGCGTGCGATAACAACACCTTCAAAAACCTGGATACGGAATTTGTCACCGTCTTTAATTTTAACGTGAACTTTCAATGTATCCCCAGCTTTAAAGTTTGGGATTTTTTTGTCGCCCATCAATTTTGCAACCTGGGCAGCTTCGATTTTTTTAATAATGCTCATTTTTCATTTTCCTTTATTAAGTCCGGTCGACGTTCTTTTGTTATGTCAACCGATTGTTGTTTCCGCCACCGTTCGATATTGCCAT
>CAJGDG010000008.1 GCA_904502095.1 uncultured Alphaproteobacteria bacterium | reverse complement strand
CCACACCAATATTGCCATTGCATCGCATGGTGGTGTGACACGTGCGTTGTGCTATGCGTGCGGTGAAAAGATGGGCGAAATCAAAAACTGCCAATGCTTTCATTTTGTATTAGATGATGATAAGTGGGAATTTGTGGAAGAATTTGATACTGGTATAGTCGCTCAAAATAAATCAGACATGCCAAAATAAAAGGACACAAAATGAAATACGCCGACAACAACACATTTACAACCCAAGAATTAAGTATATTGGAAACGCTGCAAGAACTGGAAGACGTGGTTCATATTGCAAAAATGATGTGTCGAGGCATTCATAAAGACGGCGGTATGCCAGATTCTGCGCGCGGTGATGCAGAAAGCGCATACAAAAATCTGAACGAAGCAGAACACTACATCCCATACCTGCGCAAGAAAATAAAAATTGCGTTGGAATATGTATCAACCGAAATCCAAGAAAAAGAATACTTATAAAGCGAGTACAAGCTGAATAACGCTTGTTAAAATGCTATGTGATGCGATATGTGATGCAGACTGATAAATCAGCCATCTAAAACCATTGGAAATCTGGGACTTTGGACTCGCCTTGGCATCCCGACAAAGGCTACCCGTTTAAAATCGCGCCGTTTGGTGCATTTTTTTACAATAACTATGATTTAACGACTGAACCAGCACAAGAATCGATTTAATTTATTAAATTTTGCATATGTATATTCTTCTAGAATTTTCGGATTCTGGGAACATATGTTATATGCTTCATGCGGGTAAAAACCTGTGCCACCACCCAATGTTGGGGTCAGCGTTCTGAAATTCTTTTCTTGAAATTCGTCATCAGCATAATACATCTGCATCGCATTATAGAACAAATACATATGTTCCGGATTTTGCGCCATACGAGACATGTAGTGTGCAATTGGGATACGCTCTATTCGTGGAGAATATATTTTTGACATAGATGTTTTTTGCGATTTTCGTGCAACTGCATTATTTACACGCCTTGAAAATTCTGCTGGATCCATACAAGGCTCAACACCATATTGCTGAGCATAAATCATAACCGTTTTTGGATCGTGCAAATCATCTAAAACGGGTGCTGTGTGATTAATTTTCTGTAATGTTTGCGTGTAATTTGCGTATATTTTTTGATTTGCAGGTATGTTATCAGATAACAGTACATAATATTGAAAAGTATTAAACAGATCAACATAACACCACAATTCATTATGCTGTGAAAACAGTATCATGTTATGAAAAGGTTTTGTCGCCCCACCATCCAGTTCTAAACTAACATCAACAGGATTTAACGGACAAAATGGAACAATATTGTAATTATACTTTATGCTGTTTACTGTATTGCCAGATTTATCTACAATCAAACCCGGTTCTAAATATTTAAAATCAACATTTTGCGCCATTGCGTAATTAAATGCGATTTTTGCAATCCCTGTTTGGAAAGCAGAATTTTTTAAATCAAAATTATAGCTGACAATTTGCAGTGGCAGTTTTGATATATCGCAACGCAATTCGCGACTTAAATCAGGGCAAGATACAACCTTGCCTGCTTTGATATTCGCATTATAATGTTTGCCATTATATACAACTGTGCCTGTGCACGACGGCATAGACTTTGTATTATTGGTTTTTGAAAAATCGTCTATTCTGCTAATTATTGGATTAAATATTTTTGTAAAAGGCGCATCGATATGCTGGCTGATAAAATTATTACAATCCGGACAACATATGTCTTCTGATTCATATAAACCACCTAACGCGTTTTGAATAACATGTTCTTTACTGCGCGTTGTGATTTCTCGGTTACAATAAATACAATCACATCTTTGAGCCATAACAGATATTATTATATGTACCTATTTTTCTTTTGTCAACCCTTTTATAAAATCTTTGGTTCCCCTTTTTGACTTTACATTACTAGAAAAACAGATTTAAACTTGCCAAAATGCAATGTGAAGCGGTGTGTGATGTGACAAAACAAACCGCCCAAACGGGCGGTGTTTATTCATGAACAGCGTTCATTTGTTTAGATATACAAGCTTGTTGTTCAGCTAACATTTGCTGTATCTTTTTTGCGTAATCAGATCGCTTCATTTCTGCATTTAACTCTAATGGATTATTATTATATAAATCTTTGTCTTGTGGATAATAATAACGATTTGCATGAACATTGATTTCTGGGGGCAAAGCACTTATGTTCGGAAAAAACATATCGACAATATGCATCAGCTCGTGCCGTAAATCTGTCAAAAAACATTCAGGCATACCATACAAAGGAAAATCAAAATTTATAAATAGCTTTCCTGTACTATCTACGCCCATCAAGGCTTTATTATGTGTTAAACCGTTATCTGCGCCGACAACTTTGATATTAACATTAGTTGCGATATCATGTTTAAAAAGTTCGTCAGTAACCCTATTTAATGGCGTATATTTTTCGCCACTGGCCGTATATATAGTTACATTACCTGATTTTATATCGGTTCTAATTATATCCAGAACATTATCAATAACTGTCGAGGCTATTTCTGTTTTATAGATTACATCTTTGTCCGCCCAACCAATAAATTTACCGAAAACATTATTCTTATTGCACGCCTTGATAAACGCATCGGTCAGGTAATCCGCCATTTGTTCAGATTTTTGAACATCAATCACACCAGAGAAGTCCTTGTTCTTTTCTTTTACATGAGAATCCCACTGCTGTGAATTTTCCATCGCAGACAATTCTTGCAGCAATATGTTTTTTGCGTGATTAAGTTTATCGGTTTTGCTCATTAATAAAGTCCTTTGATTAATTATGTCACCCAATAATTCTATCGCATTTTTTATCAAAATGTAGTATTATTCAAACATTTCCAACGGGATATCATATTCTTTGCAAAAATCATAAAAGAACTCTAAAAACGCTTGTACTTTTGGACTTTTAATTGTTAATGGGTTTCCGATTCCTGTTAAAATATATTCATAGTCAAAATCAATGTTTGGAACTTCTACCAATCGTTCATTGCGCATAGTGCACCATTCTGGCATCAATGATATGCCGGCACCATCGCATACCAATTGATATGCAATAGACGCAGAATCTGTTGTTAGATTTAATTTCTTAGCCCTTTTTAAAATGAAGTTACATTCAGGTAGCTGCAAGAACTTTTGTCGGATGCACAGTTCAAAATTTTCTAACATATCATCAATATTTTTTGGTGAACCATGTTTCTTTAAATATTCAGGTGTAGTATAGAATTTTGTTTTGGTTTTAAATTTAAACAATGGCTTGTTCCCTGGTATTTTTTGCAGCGAACGTATATCAAGTATGGATATGTCTGGATTGGACATGTTCATATGTCGGTTTGTTAAAATATCTAAACGAATCTTGGGGTGTTTTGCATATAACTTGTACAATTCCGTAAACAAACGGCTGCCCGCGAAACCCTCCTCGGTCCAAATAGAGATGTGTCCTGTCAATTCGTCAGGTCCTGTAATATTATGAAAAATATTATCAAGTGCATTTGATATGTTTTCTATATCTGCATACAATTGACGAGTTGTATTTGTTGGTACACTGCCTGCGGAACTGCGGATTAATAAACGTGTTTTAAATCTTGCCTCTAAATCTGAAATCATTTTTGACATATTGGAATGTTTTATCCCATTTCGGTCTGCGGCAGCTTGGATTTGACCTAAATCAATTACTTCTTTTAGTGCTAACAGTTCACGTAAAAACGCAATTTTTGTTTTGATAGTTGGCATTATTTTCCTTTTTGAGTGATATTTTTTACCATACAACAGGAAAAAAATCTAAACAATAGTTATTTTTTAGGATAAAAAACATTTCGTATGTTGACGAAAAATGATAAAAAACCTTGGAAAACATACCTGTACAGCGTTTCCAGTCCTCTTTTTATACATTGCATTGCGTAAAAAGAGTATAAAATAAAACATAAAAAACCGGTCTATAATTCTTTCGTGTCCAACAACAAAAAAAACTAAGGAGTTTTAAAATGACACATGCAGATGTTTGGTTCGCTATTGATTCGTTCGCGAAAGATCACAAAGTATCCTGTTCGGGATTGGCAAAACGTAGCGGATTAGATGCGACAACCTTTAATAAAAGTAAACGTTGGTCAAAGTATGGGCAACCACGGTGGCCATCTACGAACAGTATTGCAAAGATACTGGAAAGTACAGGGGCCAGTCTACATGACCTTACAAAATATTTTTCTACAAATTCTTCTCCGGCACAACAAGCTATATAAAAGTTCTGATAAAATAACACCCGCCGCCCAATCGGGCGGATTTTTTATTCTCAAATCATTTTTTGCCTTTGGTATAACGCTTTTGTATAAAAATGTTAATTAACCAAGATGTGTATGCTAATCCAGTTTAATTTCCCAGCATTTTGGCAGGTTTAGATCGTTTGTGGCGCTTGTTATATCAATTGATATTATTCTGCGTGATATAGTTGTATTTGTATAACCACGGTGAAATATAACAGTGTCATACTTTGTATTTGTTAAACGGTGATTCCAATAAGGTGTGCATGCGCGATATTCCGATGTCTTTTGTCCAGACGCAATTCGGTCAAACCAGTGCTGTGTCAGTACAAGATGTAGTGTTTTGTTCATAAAAACATTATTTGTATGAAGATGGTATATTGTCATAGTCCGACAGTCCGCTGCAATTGCGATACATTTGCGAGAACGGATAATACCCAGAGCCTGTTGTAAAATAGTCATAGAAATATGTACCGTCAGGCATTCTGGCAGATGGGCCCGTCAGGCCACCGCAATTATAAAATGTTTGATAAAACATATACATACGGTAATAGTTGTTCAGGTTTCCGAATAACCCTAATGGGATTTCTCCTGTCAGGCCGGTGCAGTTATAGAATGTCCCATAGAACATATTTAATGCAGGCTGTCCGTACAAATTTCCAAACAGATTGTTTGGGATTTTTTTCAGGCTATAACAATTGTAAAAAGTTTGATAAAACATAGAGCTGGCTGGTGCGCCGTCCAAGCCGCCAAATAAACTTTCTGGAATATCTGTTATTTCGCCGCAGTTATAAAAAGTTTGATAAAACATATAACTTCGTGGTGCGCCTGTAACGCCCGTAAATAATTTTTTTGGAACCGTACCGCTCAGATTATAGTTATAATAAAAAGTTCGATAAAAACTTGGTTGGCTGCCATCTGTCAGTGTTGGAAATATTTTGCCCAGGCTTCCATATATATTTTTTATGACAGATTTCGATGCAAAACTAATTGACGCAACTTCAGTAGATGAATTGTATCCGGTTGCCAGACCGCCAATGCGAATAGTTTGCGGTCCGTTGGTACCATATGTATGTGATATAGGGGTGTCGTCAGCGGATGGGGGGGTAAATGTTTCTGTTGTTCCGTCGCCCCAGTCCACAACAAATGTGCCCGTTGCCGCGATATTAAAAGAAAATGAAGATGTGGCATTGGTTTCAAGGGCGAATACATACGGCGGCACTAAAAGTTCATCGCCTGGTTCCGGTTCTGTTTGTTGGTTTATCAGTGTGTCAACAGCGGTGTTTACGGTAATTGTATTGGCTGCATATTCTGTTGCGAATTCGCTGGCTCCATAGTTGGTGTCAATGCCAGAAATTTTATTCGCAACATCAACTGCTGATAACAAATATTTCATATTTGCAGCCAATGTAATATCGGTCACTGCGGGATTGTATGGAATAATAATGTTATATTTATTTGCAATTGCGTTGTGTATATATTCCAAATTAGCAATGGGTGCATATTCGACCGCACATAAAGGAAATGAAAAAACAAGGCATAACAAAAACAGAATTATTTTTTTCATACTAATTTGCGCTTGGTAATGGTTGTGTTGGTACTTTCAGTACGCCTGTGACGGTGTAATCGCCAGCCATTGTTTGTGTCGTTTCCCCAGATGTTTTTACAGCAGAAACCATTGCGCCGTCAACATATGCCTTTGATACAATTGCCGCGTTTGCCACAGGCAGGACAAGCACCTGCAAACAAGTCAGTAAAAATAATACGGCACATTTTTTCAAAATATTTTACTTTCCCCCACCCGTGTGCCGTTTGTCACACGATTAAAAAGGTATTCTCTCTCTGTCATTATAACACAAAGGGGGTATACGTTAAAAGCGAAAAATAGGAGATTCCTTACAGGCGTTTAGTCGCGCCATGTGACAGATTCAAACATAGAATCTATTTTTATCTTTAAATCCGCGTCATTAAAAAATTGGTCGCGTTCAGCAGGGGTCGTTTGATTGTTTAAGTCTTCAAAATGTGGGACATATTTTTGAATTGCCACATTTTTTACTTGTTTATCAGCCAACATCGCTACAATTTCCATCAGGTCTGTTTTACTGATAAAGCGTGGGTCACATGTTATACGGACTTCGAAATCTTTACCTGTTTCCAGCCAAACATCCAGACTGCGAATCATATTGTCGTATGCGATATTCTGTCCCGACAAATCAGGATATTTTTCGCGCGTTGCTTTGAAATCCAATCCAATCCAGTCCACAAAATCTGCCGCCTTTTTTAATAATTCAGGATAGAAACCGTTTGTGTGCAGCCCGATGTTAAATCCCATTTCGCGTACGCGCTTCATATATTGAATTGTGGCGTCCCCCTGCATTAATGCCTCGCCCCCGGAAAAAACCACCGCTTCCAGTTTTCCGATGCGTTGTTCCAGCCAATTAAGCACCTTGTCCGGTGCATAATCCCCATCGCCAACAGATAATAAATGGGGGTTGGAACAATACACACACCGTAAAGGACAACCAACCAAGAATAAAACCGCAGACAGTTTCCCAGGATAGTCGATGGTGGTGAACGGAACCAATCCCCCGATTTGAACTTCACGCATTTTGATTATGCCGCTTTCTTTAACAAATCATAGTGGCGTTGACCAGCAGACAAACTGTTTGTTTCTGTGAATGTTTTGCGTTCGCAGAATTCAGAATATTTACCAGCGTTAAAGTTTGATACAGGTCTGATGAATCCCATCGAACGAGAAAAGATTTCACATGGTGTTCTGTGTGCATTGTTTGTCATAATTAATTCCTCCCTAATAGATTATTATGATTTGTTATTCTTATATTGTTTCTTTGCTGTCTTGGTTTGCTGCATTTTCTGCATCGCACTTTGGACAGAATTCGTGTTTGCCAGGCAAATATCCATGCTTTGGGCAGATTGAAAATGTTGGCGTCAGTGTCATATATGGCACCTTGTAGTTTTCAAATATTGTGCGCACGATTTTTTGTGCAGCGTCCCCACTGGATACAGGTTCGCCCATGTACAAGTGCAACATTGTGCCACCTGTATATTTGCGCTGTAATTCTTCTTGGTGTTCCAGTGCGACAAATGGATCGTCTGTGAAACTTACCGGCAATTGGGTCGAGTTTGTATAATATGGTGCATCTTTTGTGCCTGCGGTGATGATGTCAGGGAAATTTTTGACATCGGTCTTTGCAAAGCGATGTGAACAACCTTCGGCTGGTGTTGCTTCCAGATTATACAGATTGCCTGTTTGTTCTTGGAATTGGGCCAGATTTTCGCGGATAAAGTCCATTACATCCAAAACCAATTTTTTGCCCATTGGTGTTGCGATGTTTTCTTTGTCGCCAGTAAAGTTGCGAACCATTTCGTTTGCGCCGTTTACACCAATTGTTGAAAAGTGGTGATTCCAGTTGCCCAAATAACGTTTTGTGAATGGGTACAGTCCACGTTCCATATTTTTCGATATAATATCGCGTTTGATTTCCAGACTGTCGCGACCCAAATCCAGCAAACGTTTCAATTCTGTAAACAGACCTTCACGATTGCCACGATGGATATAACCCAAACGCGCCAAGTTAATTGTGACAACGCCAATAGAACCTGTTTTTTCAGCAGAACCAAACAGACCGCCACCGCGTTTCAGCAATTCGCGAACATCCAAGCGCAAACGACAGCACATTGAACGAACATCAGTCGGATTCAAATCAGAATTCAAGAAATTCTGGAAGTTTGGAATTCCGTATTTTGCCGCCAAATCAAACAATGGTTTTACATTTGGATGATTCCATGGGAAATCAGGTGTAATATTGTATGTTGGAATTGGGAATGTAAATGGACGGCCCTGGGCATCGCCTTCGGTCATAACTTCCAGGAACGCTTTGTTAATGATGTCCATTTCCGCCTGTAAATCGCCATAGGTAAAATCAGCCATTTTACCGCCAATAAACGGACGCTGATTTTTCAAATCGTTTGGACAAGTCCAGTCAAATGTAAAGTTGATAAATGGTGTCTGGGTGCCCCAACGACATGGAACGGCGCAGTTAAATATCAATGTCTGCATTGCGTTTTTAACATCTTCGTATGACAGGTTATCAACGCGAACATACGGGGCCAAATATGTGTCAACAGATGAAAACGCCTGCGCGCCCGCAAATTCGTTTTGCAATGTCCCAAGGAAATTAACCATATGTGAAATAGCAGTTGCCATATGCTTTGCAGGGCCGCATTGCAGATATCCTTGAACGCCATTAAATCCTTCGTACAATAATTCACGCAGTGACCAACCGGCACAATAACCAGTCAGCCAACCCAAATCGTGGACGTGGATTGCAGCGGTCTTGTGCGCTTCGGCAACAGCGCGTGGATACAAATTCAACCAATATTCAGCGGTCACGCGTTCGCTGGTGCGTAAAATCAGGCCGCCGATGGAATATCCGATGTTTGCATTTTCCTTGATGCGCCAATTTGAACCGCCGACATATCCGTCAATAATTTCCACAGCGTCAACCATAGATTCACGAATTTCTGTGCGTTTTTGACGATATATAATGTACGCCTGGGCTGTTTTGTATGCGCGCGCATCCATCAAAGATATAACAACTGTATCCTGTATGTTTTCAACATTTGGTGTTTTTTCTGCAAACTTTTCGTCCAGTTTTCTTAATACATCCTGGGTAATTTTAACGATTTCTACATCTGACACTTCGGTTGTAACCGCAACGGCCTTTTTAATAGCGTCATAAATCTTTTTTGCATCAAAAGGCACTGTTTCGCCACTGCGTTTTTGAACTGCAACCAAACGCGTTGTCAGTGTTGGTGTGATTTGAATTGTAATTTCATTTTGTGTTTCTGACATCTTATAAGCCCCCATTCTTGTAAAAACACAATATATAGTGATTGTTTTGTCGATTTAATAACAATATATAGTTTTAAGAAAAAACTATCAATCCATAAAAAGTAATTTTTTTTATTTTTTTGCTTTACTTTTAAAAAGGGGGATTTTCTGCCTAGTACAGCGGAAAAACAGAATCGGTGTTTTTATACCAATATCTCTTTTGTGTCAACAATATGCAAAAAAAGTATATGTTTTCGATTCGTGAAGCGGTGTTTTTTACAAAATATTGATTAAAAAAATCGATTCGGTGTCTATATATTGTGTTTTTTGCAAAAAAACGAATCGTTATATTTAGGTTGTTTTTCTTATTAAAAACGACTATATTCATATATGTCTGCGTTATGGTGACGCAGGTGAAAATTAATAAAACAAGAGCGTAATAATGATTGCTAAAAACATATATGAAATGCTGCAAGATGTCTGCTCGCGAAATATGGACAGGGTATTTTTTGTTCGCGAAAATGAAACATATGCAGATTTGTTAAGAAAGGTGAAACAGCGCGCGGTATTATTGGCGAAACGTTTCAAAATTAAAAAGGGCGATACAGTTGCAATTTTGTCTGGTAATACACCTGACTTTTTGCGTACTTATTTTGCCATTGCGTCCCAGGGTGCGCGTGCTTTGATGTTGGATACAGGTCTGCAAACATCGGAACATATCAATATGATGAAGCGCACAAACTGTAAACTGGTGTTGGCACAAAAGCATTATTTTATTGATGATGCGCCTGCCAAGATGTTTGATATTGAAAACATTGATGATACAGATGAAAATGATTTCGTTATGGGCGACACAGAACGTGGCGACATCGCCCAGTTGTCATTTACATCGGGGTCAACTGGCAATCCAAAGGTTGTAGGGCTGACACATGATAATTTGCTGTCGTTGGCAAATGGGGCACAGTTTTACAAAGATGTGATATTGCCTGACTATACCTTTTATGGGTTTTTGCCATTGTATCATATATATGGTGTTGTAATTAATATTATTGTGCCGGTTGCATTACAAGGCAAACTGTTGTTACAGCCAGTTTTAAAACCCCAAGAATTTATCAAGGACTTTAAACAATATAAGCCAGAGGTTATTCCTGCTGTTCCCCGAATTTGGGAAGTGTTTTATAAAAAGATTGTGGATTCTGCGCGCGATAAACATGTTTGGACATTGATGCGTATAATTGTATCTATGCGTGGCATTTTGCGCGCGATTGGATTGGGTGGGCTGGTTAACAAGGTGACCAAACCTGTGCACGACGCATTTGGTGGTAATACCAAAGTTTTGGTTTCTGCCGGTGCGACATTAAAGCCATCAATCCGCAAATTCTATGAAAAGATGGGTTTTGTTGTTGGTGACTGTTATGGGTTAACTGAAACAACGGGGCCTGCGAACTTTAATTTTGCGTTTCGTCGTGCAAATGGTTCGATGTACTATGCGGGGCCATTATTGGGCAATGAAATCCAGATTCATAATCCCGATAAAAGTGGGATTGGTGAAATTTGGGTTCGTGGCAATATGGTTATGCCGGGCTATTTGGAAAATGATGCCGCCAATGCCGAAGCGTTCGAGCAGGGCTGGTTTAAAACAGGCGACATTGGTTGTTTGGATAAATACGGCCGATTGACGGTCAAAGGTCGTCAGAAACAGGTTATTGTTCTGGACAGTGGCAAAAATGTTTACCCAGATGAATTAGAAGACCTGTATATGCAAAATGATGAAATTCTGAACGCGGCTGTTTTTGAATATGTAATCAAAGACAAAATTGTTCCGTTCGCGGTATTTCAGGTAAAGCCAGGCACAACAGTTGAACGCGTTGCGTTGCTGTTGAAAAAATCTAATTTGGCAATCGCGCAGTACAAGTGGGTAAAACACTTTGCGATTACCGAAGAAGAATTGCCATCAACATCTGCGAAAAAGGTAAAACACTTTGCGGTTCGCGATATGTTGGACGGCGGTGCATTTACCCGCGCAGAATAATTAAAAAGAAACGCCCAGTTGGGCGTTTTTTTTACTTCTTTTTCTTTAAGCAGGCGCCGTTGCGACCACTATTTTCAAATCCCGATTTGCAGGTTGGTAAACAAAAGCCACCATTCGTCTGCCATGTGCCAGCGCCAGTAGAATTAGGGTCTTTTGATGCGCAGGGCGCTCCTTGTTTCTTGGCCAATTGTAAATTATTCATATCGACAGGGTTCGAATTTGCAGTTGTGCCGGGACGTGTTAACGACTCTGGTTTTGGTGCCTCTACTTTTTCCAATGGCTTTTCGCGGTATTTTTTATTAATGTCATTAATAATTTTATCGGTTTCTTCAGCCGTATAAACCTTGATTTCTTCTTCTGTATCGCTGTCGTCAATCTCGTCATAGCACTCGCCGCCATTTGGCCCGACACGATAATAAGGTTTTTCTTTTGGGCACTTTTTTGCATTTCCTTTAAATTTGTCAGCGGCCGCTTTCTTTTCTTCGTCTGTTTTCAATTCTTCGCATGTTTTTTTGTCGCTGTTCCATTTGTGCGACAAAGGTTTTTGAAAACAATCTGTCATTGCTTTTTCTTCCGCTTTTTCGGCGGCTGTTTTTCTTACGCATTCATCTTTCAGTTCGTCCCATTTGAATTCGCTGGTATTATCCAAGCATGCGTTTCTGGCATCAAGTATGTCAGAATAACATTTGCCTCTAACCCATAAGTCGTTGTTTTTCTTGCACCATTCTTCACTGTTATATTTAAGGCATTGTTTTTTTACTGTGTCCCATTCATAACCGCTTTTCGTATTACATATATCTTTTCGTTCCAATTCTGTTAATTCAACACATTTCTTTTGGCCTTCATCCCATTTATGGGTTAAAGATTTTTCGTCTTTTGTACAGTTGTTTCTTTCGGAATTGGCGTTATTCTGGGATTGGTTTTCTTTACATACGCCATCAACGACCGTGTACCCTGTTTTGCATTCTGTCACCTTGCAGCTAAAAGAGGTTGCGGTCACGCGTTCGTATTCGCATTTTGTCACCTCTGCATTTACGCTGCAATCTGTTTTCGGACATTCGTCACCCACTTTAAATGTCCAACGAAGTTTCCATTTGTCAGATTCTTTATAACATTCCAGACCATTTCGACCAGACTTTGTTATAGTGTCTTTGCACGCTTGCTCGCTGTCGAAAACATTGTTGTCGGCAATAGTATTTTCCTGTATAACTTGTGATTCTGTGTTTGTTGTCGTTTTAATTTTTTCTATGGCGGCTTTTGCCTGTTGAAATAATGTTTCCAGTTGGCTTTTTGCGGTTGTATATGCGGGGGTATCATTGCCCATACATGTAATTGGCATTAAAAATAAAAATATCAGCAAAAATCTTTTCATTTACGTCTCTCCCCCCACAGAATAACAAAAAACCACCTAAAAAAATCAAGTGGTTGGAGTTTGATAACAACTGTCATAAATTGCGTGTGTTATTCGATGTATTCCACACACTCCAACCAAATGTTGGAGTTTTTCGTCCGTCCAGACGTATGACAAAGGGTTATCAAGCCCATTAACAGAACACCTGTCAACACAGTTATTTTATCACAATGGACATCATTAAACAATAATAAAAAACTTGACAAATGTGATGGTTGTGCTACTTTTGGTGCTGTTAAGGCCAAAGGACAATAAAATGGAAATGTCACAAAAATTATTAAAGCAAAAAATTATTGCAAAACAGGGTGAAATTTCAGAATTGGATACACATATCGAAGATTTATACAGACGCGCAGGTGCGTACACTGGTTCGCGTGATGTTTATGCGCAAAACGCCATGGCCGAATATAATGCGTGTTTGGATTCTGCGATTACAAAAAAAATAAATTTGCAAAGTGAATTAAAATCTTTGCAGATTGCACAAAAGATTCATTAAACAAAACCGCCGTTTGGCGGTTTCTTATTTACACACTGCTGTATATGGCGGTTGGGATTTTTCAGCATCGATATATCCGGCCCCGCAATCCAGACAATTAAATTTTCTGTTTTGGGAATGTTTTTTGTCAAAAGCCGGCGACACATCAATCATATCACTGATGTTTTGCAGATATTTTGCATTTGGAAAACCAAAGTATATTGCGCGTGCCGACCCAGTGCATTCCATAATATCCCCCGGATAACAATTTTTGTCGTTTATTTTTGATGGGTCTGGTACGCACACAGATACACATGTTTCGGGGTCTGTCACCATGCGTTCACAGTCTGTGCATGATGTTTGTGGAATTCGCAGTGTTGTTCCCAATGTTCCATATTTATATCCTGTTGTTGCGCCATCGCATTTTTTTGCATCTGCGGTATTTTGTGGGTCTGTGACACATTCCCATTCAAAGGTGTTATAGTTCAGGCGTGCAATCATATTGTCTGGGCATTTCTTTTCAGGAAATGGGCTGATGCATTCCCAAACATCGTCGACCATAACCGCGGTTTGTGCGCCTGTGCACAACGGGCGCCTGGATTCATCTGCGACACATTCGCGTAAATCGCTGTCCCAAATCAAATCGCCACCACAATCTGTTTTTGTGTTTACGCCAACGCATTGCCATCGACCAAAGCGAAATGTTTTTGCGGTCCCTGTTGGGCATACTATATCGACAGGAATCCCAGATGTGCTTTCTGTGGGAATGTCGGCAGGTTCGTATTGTGTTATGTAAACCAGTTGACCGTCTGTTAATTCTATTTCTTCGATGATTGCGCTGGGGATGCTGCGTGGGGTTGATGTTCCGCCGGACATAATCGCACCTTCTTGAAACAAGCCAAATGATGAGTTTTCTGTAAAATAAGTTTCCAGAATATTCATAATTTCATCATATTTACTGCTGTCAATTGTGCCTGTGGCTGTGACTAAATAGTGCGATATTTTCTTTTTAGATTTGTTTTTATCACAGTTTATGATTTTATGCGCATCGTCCAAGCAAATGTTTACGGTTATAATATTATTTTGTTCAACGCATACATCTTCGAACATCATGTCATGTAATTGAGCGTTATGCGCAGCGGTTGCGCACTGTGCAATACCACGCATATCTGATTGAATGATGCTGTATTCTGTGGTGTGTTTTTCTATTTTTTGACTGGGGCTGTCCATCAGATAATATCCCATCATAAACACAGCCACCAAAATCATTATAAAAATATTCATCATTCCCTCTTGCGATTTATAAAAAGTCTAGGTAATATACAAATAAATTGCAACAGAAAATCTGGGGATGATATGAAAAAAATTTTATTGGTTTTATCAATTGTTCTTTTGTCGGCGTGCGGTTTTAAGCCTATGTTTTCCGGTCAGGATACAAATATATATGTCGCGCCAATCAGCGGTATTAACGGCATAGAACTGCGAAACGCCCTGTGGGCAAGGTTTGGGGATAGGTATGGTTCGGATGCGGAATATTCTTTGACTGTGCAATTAAACAACCCAATTACTTCGTACAAGGCATTGCAGACCACCGGTGACGCCACATGGCAAGAAGTGTCATTAAGTGCCAGTTATACATTAAGTCGTGGCGGTA
Source organism: uncultured Alphaproteobacteria bacterium (assembly GCA_904502095.1). Classification (GTDB taxonomy): domain Bacteria; phylum Pseudomonadota; class Alphaproteobacteria; order Rs-D84; family Rs-D84; genus Enterousia. The sequence continues at coordinate 29,126 of CAJGDG010000008.1, read as the reverse complement.
AAAAAATTGCATCTGGTTCTGAAAATGCAGCGGAATCATATACATTTGTGTCGTACCTGGTTGCGTCTAATGCGTCTTATAACAATGCTGTAAAGAATGCAATTCGTACATTGTCTGAAAAAATCAGTACTCGTGTTATCGCAGAAACATATAAATATTCATCCGGGGATTCGAAAAAATAATGAAATGGCGTGATGCTGATTTTAAAAGCGGAATTGATAAAATTCGTGCGGTTTTGATATATGGGCCAGACGCAGGTCAGGTTGATGAATACTGTGATATGGCGGTTGAAAAACTGGCGATTGAAAAAGACAATTTATTTGCGCTGGATTCTGACGAATTGCGCGACAAGCAAGATGCTTTGTTCGCAGAAAGTTGCAGCCCATCAATGTTTGGCGGCCGCAAAATGGTAATCATTTCAAATGCGGGCGATGCATCAGCCAAACAGATTTCTGAATTGGTTTCGCACCCTGGGTTATGCGCAACGGTTATTGTGACAGGTGGCGATTTGCGTGCGGGTGGCGGATTGCGCTCTTTGTTTGAGGGTGCGGATGATATGGCGGCGTTGGCGTGCTATACAGACGATGCGCGAACATTGGCCACATTAATCAGAAACGAATTGTCTGCATCCGCGGGCATCAGCCAGATAACACCAGACGCCATGGATTATATGATTGCACATCTGGGGGTCGACCGCGGAATTACGCGTGGATTTTTGGCAAAAATTGCGTTGTATGTTGATGACAAAAGAATAGTGGAACTTAGCGATGTAGAAAAATGTCTGCCTGATACTGGCGCGGCAGATATGGACGATTTTTTATATTCTTTGACCGCAGGACATATTCAACAGACAATGACTGCGCTGGACAGATTGTTTTACGACAACAAAGAATCTAACATGTTGGTTCGTATGTTGGATATGCATTTTAAAAAACTGCAAAACGCGGTTGTCAACGGTCAGCTGCCGCGTCTGTTTTGGAAGGTTGAAGATAAATTTAAACAGGCAATGCGCATATGGTCTGAAACGGAAATTTCAAATGTTTTAATTCGATTAAATGAGCTAGAGCGGCAATTGCGCACAACCGGTATGCCGGCAGAAATTTTAATGCGTGATTTTGCGTTAAAGTTATCGTTGCGTGCCGCCAGATTGGCAATAAAAAGAAGGAATATGTAATGTTGGCATCAGTTTATGCACCCAAAGATTTCAAGCGTCTGCGTGCGGCGGGCGATGTTGTTGCGCGTTGTTTTGATTTTATTTCGCCATATATCAAGGCGGGAATTTCTACCGGCGAAATTGACAGAATGGTGGCCCAGTTTTTAAAAGAAAATGGTGCGCGTTCATCTGATTTGGGTTATCACGGGTATCCAAAGCATATCTGTACATCTGTAAACGATGTTATCGTTCATGGAATTCCCAGCGATGATGTTATTTTAAAAGATGGTGACATTGTAAATGTTGACTTAACAGCCGAGTACAAGGGTTTTCACGGCGATGCCTCGCGTATGTTTATGATTGGCAATGTCACGCCCCAGGCCCGCAAATTAGTTCAAGTGTGCCAAGATGCATTGAATGCGGCGATTTCTATTTGTGCGCCGGGTGTTCCGTTGTCTGAAATTGGCAAAACCATAGAGCAGGTCGTCGCCCCACACGGTTTTTCGATATCACGTGATTTTGTTGGGCACGGTATTGGCAAGGTTATGCATGATGATCCCCAGATATATCACTTTTATGATCGTCGTTGGGACAAAGTAAAAATGGTGCCAGGTCTGGTCTTTACTATTGAGCCTATGATAAATACAGGTTCTGCCGAATGTAAAATCGATGAAGATGGTTGGACCGCGCGCACAGTTGATGGTGGTTTGTCCGCCCAGTGGGAACATACAATTGGTATAACCGAAGACGGTGCGATCATTTTTACTGAAAAGATGATTTAAGGGGCGTCCAGTAATGCCTGACGAAAAATACTATTTAGGTCATCGCGAGCGTCTAAGACAAAAATTCTTGGATGATAAGTTAACAGATTCTGAAATGCTGGAATTGTTGTTGGGCTTTGCAATTCCGCGTCGTGATGTAAAACCGTTGGCACGGGCATTAGAAAAGCGTTTCGGTGGCGTATATTATGTTCTGGCTGCGGAATACGATGATTTGGTATCTGTGCCTGGTATTGGTCGTACAACTGCGATATTAATAAAACTGGCATGTGGTTTAATGACAATTGGCCACAGAACAAAAATTACAGACAAGCCCGTATTTGCCAATCAACAGCATCTGGAAGAATTTTGCAGATTGCAAGTCGCCGGTAAAAGCACCGAAGAATTACACGTTTTGTATTTGAATGCTAACTTTTGTTTGGTTGACCATGAAATCAACAGCAAAGGTTCAATCGAAGAATCGCCTGTTTATGCGGCGCATATAATGAAGCGTGCATTAAAAGACGGTATTCGCAGTGTAGTTTTACTGCACAATCATCCATCATCAACCAACAGTTTTTCGCATGCAGATGTTGAATTTACAACAGAACTGGAAAGTGCGCTTAATTTATGCGGTGTGCAATTATACGATCATTATGTTTTAGCGGGCGGGATATTTCATTCAATGCGCGGGGAACATTTGCTTAATAAATCAAAATTTTTCAAAGATTAATTTAGTATATGACTTCTTCGTATTCTGGGATACCGGAATCGAATATTTGTAAATCTTCGTACAAAAACTCGTCTTTATTTCCGAACTGCTCGTCACTTGATTCGATTAGTTTGTTTACTTCTGATATAGATACAGATATTTCATCACATCCGCGTGCAAACAAATTATCGCCATAAATCATATTCATTGCGGGTTTTAATACAGATATAACGCCGAACACCAACAACAGATTGGTCATATTTGAAAATATGTCGTCTTTGGCGCCGCGCAGTTTTGATATTCCCCAACCAAACAGCAGCAACCCTGTGATACATAATATGGCAATCCACGCATAGTCAAAGAAAGTATCAAACGCACGCAGGGCACATGATGGGTCTTCCATATAAATAAAATCGCTGTTCGCGCGCAGGTTATGAAACCCAGAGTTTTCCAAGATTTTAAGAATTCGTGCTGTGTTCATAAAATTTTTTTATGCGCCTTGTTTTTTTGCGTTTTGTGTAAAGAATCCTGGTATAGAAAAATCTTCATCGTTTGCCGCGATGCCCGCCCATCCGAACAGGTCGCCCATCAGGCTGTTATCATCGCGTTTGGCCTTTTTAAAGGGCAAAATGTTTTTTAGCTTTCCGATTTTTCCGCCCGTTTCATTTTTTGTTGAGCTGGCGATTTTGTCTTCGTTTTGTGCAAATTCTGATGCCAGTTGTGCCAGTGTTGCGTCAGTATCGTCTGTGTCCAATGTGGCTTCTGCTGGGGTATCGATTTGTACAGTATTTTCTTCGGCAACTGTATCTTCACGAAGTGGCGTCATGCTTTCCAGTAATTGTTCCAATGTTTTTTCGGATGTTGAAACGGGTTCTTCTGGGTCGGCAACATCATCCAAACTGATTTTTTCTGGAACAATATCTGTATCTTTGTCTTCTGGGGTTTCGATAACAGTTCCGACAACAGGTTCTGTCACCGGTTCTTGAATATCAGGTTCAGATTCGGTTTCGGGAATTTCTGGTTCGATTTCTGGTTCAGATTCTGGGGCGGTGTCTGTATCTTGGCCACCCAGAACAGATAAAATTGGCACAACGGTTGTTGATTCTTCTGGTATTGTTTCTGTGATGATTTCAGGGATGTCTGCTTTTTCTGTTTCTGATATTTCTGATATTTCTGATATTTCTGATATTTCTGGGGTTTCTGTTGCGTCTGATTCTGATATTGCTTCTGGTTCGGCGTTTGTTTCAGACGTTTCGATAATCGCTTGGACAACAGTTTCATTGGTGTCGATATCTGCTGTTTCTGCCAATGCATTGTCCGAATCAACAGGCACACCAAACAGAACGGTGTCGTTATCCAGTCCCAATGTTGCGCGCACTTCATCAAAAGCCGCACGAATCTGGGCCATTTCAAAGGTTTCGTTGCCAGAAATATAAATAATTTTAGTTTTCATAAATCAATCCCCCACAATTATGCGAACATTATATCACATTTTAGGGTTGAACGCATATAAAAAATGTCTTAAACTGCAAATATGTCAGATTTAAAACAGCAAATTTTTAACGAATTGTCCGCCCTGGAAGAGGCGGCGGCGCGTCTGCGCGGCACTGCGATACACGCGGGCAAGCAAACTGATTTAGAAGTGGCAATTTTAACCGAACAGGTTAAAAATCTGCGCGAGAAAAATGTTCGTGCCACAGAAATGATTGATAAATCAATAAATATTTTAAAGAAGTTAAAGAAATGAGTGTTGTATCAATACCAATTGTAAACAAAAACTATCAGATGGGTTGTGAAGACGGCCAAGAAATGCGCCTGATTGAATTGGGCAAAATGGTTGATGCGCGTGCGCGTCAGATTTTGGATAAAATTGGCCCATTGCCGGAAAGTTCTTTGTTGGCAACATTGTGCATTGTTTTGGCAGATGAAATAAAAAGCCGCCCTGCGGCGGCTGCAACTGATGCAGATTTAAAAGAAATTTTGGCACGAATTCGTGAAATTAAACACAAAATTGCCCAATAATAATTATTATTGTAATGCTGGTACGGCGGTCACATCGTTATAGAACGACATAAATTTGTTGCCCGAACCGCAAAAGAACTTTTGCAAAGAATCCTTGTATTCCTGTACTGCGGCCGCCCAACGTTCGTCGATTTCGGTCTGTGCACCTTGGTATGCAGAAAACGCGCCTGCGCCGGCACCAACACCTGCGCCAGTCAGTGTGCCAGTTAATCTGGCCTTGTTGCCCATATCGATCAGATCGCCTTCGTCTGCATCGGTATATGTTGGTATGAAATTGTCGCAATTAGGTTGGTTGTTGTTTGACAGGGCCAGTCTGGTTGCTTTGCCTGCACCAGTGCGACCAACGATTTTATCCGAACTGCACATTTGTTTTACTTTTTTTTCCCAGTCGTCTTTTTTATACCCAAATGCGGTATCTTCAATGTCTGCAATCATCGCAGGTATGCGTTTTTCAACCTCATCAGCGTCGTCCAGTTTGATATAAATTGTGCCGTCGGTGCAGCTTGTTTCGTCTGCTTCTTCCATATAGCCGTTTTTGTAGCAAAAACGTTTTTGTACCAGCGCGAATTTATCAACAACAATATCTTCAAAATCCATAAGTGCGCCCGTAGATCTGTCGGTTTTGCCATCGTATTCTTCTATCTCTATACTGCTCTTGCTGATTCTTACAGGGTCGCAGATAAGCTTGTCTTCCCCATCGTTTGGTTTTTTATAGCATTTGACAAATTTGTTCGCACTGGACTTTTCAACATAATATGCATCAAACTTCTTTAAGGAATCTTTGCTGTCGTCGTTTTTGGCGTTTGGGTCTTTCTCTTCATATGTGCCCCACAAACAGGTTGTTTCGCGCCCGTCGACACTACATCTTTCAATGCGCATCACAGATTTTCCCTTGGCGACAGTATTGCCAACCACTGCGCCCGCCGCCGCGTTTACACCTGCGGACATAATCATATCGCCTGCGACTTTGCCGCTGTATGTACTGGCAGTCATCAGGGCTGCGCCCCCCAGTGCACTGGCAACAGTGCTGGTCACTTTATCTTTGCCACCACCGAACATCGAATCACTGCCTGGTTCACTTTTTCCCAGTAAATTGCCAGCCAACCCAGCAATAACGGTGCCGCCGATAATTTTTACAGCTGCGTTTTGTTTTTGTTCTTCGTTCATAACAGCAACGACATCCTCGACGGTTGGTGGTGCGTCCGCAGGCACAACAATTTCGCCCAGGTTTGGCATATATGCGCTGTCCGGAAAATCGGATGCGTTACAATTTATAGATTCGCCAACCGCTAATTTTGCGCGCGCCAAAACCGTATATTGTTTATTTGCTGCTGTGTCGACCTTGTTCCGATCGCGCAGTTCAACCACCGCAACACAGGTTGGGCCCTTGCCCGCAGACAAACCAATTGTCGGTGTTGCCCACTCAAATTCGCCGCCCGGTATCAACAAGGCGCATTTTTCCAGCATTTCCAGTGTTGGCGCACTGGGGTCACCGTCAATAATGCGTTGTGCCAATGCCTCATCAGCGACGGGCAATGGTAAATCAGCCGTGGTAAAAGACGCTGTTTCTTCAATTATTTGTTGTTGTGCTTGTTGAGTTTGAGCTTGTGCGTTATTGTAATAAATGCCTGCGCGGTTAAGACGGTCAGTTGATTTGTCGCTGTTTTGTGCGCCTATACGAACAGCGGCGTCTGTGGCACAGGGCAGGGTGCACAACACTGTTAAAACAGATAAAATACTGAACCGATTGTTTTTCATGCCCTCTCTCCCCCTTTGTGCGCTGGTGGGTGTTTAGAATTGTAGTCTTAATCTTATGCCGACATCAACCAGTCCCAGTCGACCGCTTTCGTACCAGTTTGTATAGTGAAATACACTGTCGTATGGGGCTTCGTATTCGCCACCTGCGCCGTCGCCCAGCCATTCAACCTGGGATAAAACAATGCTGCCAGATGTTTTTACTTGACCCAAATTGGCATATCGAACAAAGAAATCCAGTTTGATTCCACCCTGCATTTCTGTTGTGACGCCGCCCTCTAACATAAATGCGAATTCTTCGGTTGTGCCACCGTTGTGATATGCAACGATATCAGAAATACCTGTTAATTGACCTGCGCCTGCATATGCGGGTTCCAAAATGGAATAGAATGTGTTGTCATAAACGGCATAGTCTGCAATTGTATTCAGCGAAATACCAACGCCTGCGCCAACATATGGACGCAGTGAACCGCCTGCTAAATACCCTGTGAACGAATCGATGTTATAGTAAACGTTCAGCATAGTTGTGTTTGCGGTGACGGCGCCACCGTCAACTTGTGCCTCAATCAAACCGGCACCATCAGATGTCTGAACTGTTTTTGGATACGAAATGCCAGAATAACGTGAATATGAAAAATCAACGCGAATATCGTTGTTAATCGCCGCGCCAACAGATAATTGTAATGGAATAATGCTGTCTGAATCAAATGCAGCCTCCGCAAATGCGCCAGGTACAGTGTATGCGTCTTCTTCGCCGGTATAGTCTGCGTTCATGCCCCCGCTAAGCGATGCGTTATACGCAACAGACAGTCCGACATACAGGCCGCTGTCAGCCAATCTGTCGTAATCCTGGGGTTGATAGTATTGGCGGCCTGCGTTTGTTTGTGTCGAGCCCACGCGTGGCAATGCGCCTGTTACGCGTGTTGGTTGTGCGGCGCCCCGCGCCCCATAAGAATTATAGCCAATATTATTGTATGCGCCTGTTGAAACAACGCGACTGTTTGCAGATGGTAAATACATATTCCCACCATTTGCCATATTTGCCTGATATGTTGGATATGCAGGATACGCAGCATCAGCCCCAAATGGCAATGCCAACAAAACACCCGTTAAAACGGCAGAAAACTTAGATTTTTTCATATTTTTCCCATCTTCCTTTGGGGATATTATATCATTTTATGTCGCCCAGCGCAAGGACTTATAAAAAACAAACCCGCCATTTGGCGGATTAAAAATTAGTATTCGCGTTCGTGGACATGTTCTCGTTCGTCCATCGTTTTTATATTTTGTGCGCGTTGTATGATGTTTTGTTGTTGTGGTACGCGCGCTGTGCCAGATTCAAAGCGAATGATGATTTGTTGCAGTATTTCATAACCGTTTTGAATCTTTGTATTCGCGTCTTCAATCCATGCTGTTTTCTTTTCTGGTGGGCAATTCAAAGTGCGGGTCCCTTCCAGTGATGTGATTGCCATGGAGCGCCATTTTTTTCTGTGGTCAAAAGTTGCGTTTCTAGCGTATCTGGTTGCAGGATTGTTTTGCATAAATGCAAAAACAGTATCACGAACAGTGTCTAAAGCTGCCAGCCATGCTTCGCTAAGTGTTCCGCCGTTAATCCAGTTGCGTTGGGATAAGCCGTTGAACATTAAATCGATTGCGGTTTCTATTTGTTGTTTTTCAGAATCGCTAAGCTGTTTATTCAAAAACTCCTCTGACGTCATCCCACTCAGCATACTAATCATTTTGTCGAACTGTGCATCCATTTTTTTATTTCCCCTTATGCGACGCGTTGATTGAATTGCTTGAATTGCGCAATCAGAAATTCGCTTTTGATTTTATTGTGTTTTGCTGACTGTTCTTTTTCAGCAGTGCGCAGGTTGTATTTAGCGCAAATTTTTTCGATTTCGCGTGTCGCGCTGTTGAACAAGTTTGCGCCAACGCGCGCCATTTGACTTAATTTTTCAGGGTTATCAGTTGGCGCATTGTCGCGGTCGTTGTGTGTCATAATTGTTCGTGACCAATTCTTTTTGCATTTGTTGTGCAGTTCGTCAATATGCTTTATAACAGGATTGTTTTCATGATGCTTTTTTTTCATAACGCCAATCATTGCGCCACACATATCCATCGCGTTTTGCCAACCGCGTCCGCAAGAGTTTTGTTTTGACCATTTCAGCAAAGACAACCCCGCAAACATTTTTTTATACAGTGCATTTAATGTATCGATATCTTTTTTATCAATGTTTTTTTGTGTGTTTGTATTCATGGTGCGCACCTCTTTTTTTTATTTTTTGTCCCCACCACCGTAAATTTATATAGGTAAAATTTCCCACAATTCAAGTCTTTTTATTGTCAAGCAAAAAGATTTTTTGACAAGCGTCCTATTTGCGTGCAAAAATATGTTTGTTCATATCAGAACAACATGCTGTTGCCAATAATGGGCGGTGTGGATATGAACCGCATCTTGCCAATAATGGGGGTGTGAATATTCATCGAAACCAAGGAGTTAAAAGATGAAAAAAACTTTAAAAGCAGCAGTTGCTTTGTCAGTATTAACTGCGCCGGCATACGCTGCGAATTTGGAAAACCCACTGTATATGCCAAAGCAGGGCAGTGCATATTCCAAAACATCTGCAGGTGTAATGTACAAAATCGCAGACAGTTCTGACGCTATGGTAAAAAAAGGTCATGACGGTGCAACAGAATTTCCAATCTGGCGTCTGCACGAAGAGTTGGGCTATGGTATTTTGGACAATTTGGAAGCGTATGCGAAACTGGGTTATACCCACGACGGCGATATCGACCGCAAGGGTATGCACTTGGGGCGCGCAGGTTTAAAATATCGCGCATTGGATTTGAATGGTTATGTATGGGACTTGTATGCTGACGCGCAATTGGGCGGCATCAGTGAAATGTCTGGTGCATATACTGCAACAGGTTTTGATTATGATAACTATTCAAACGGCCGTTGGGGTTTCCATGTTGGAACACAATTTGGGAAACAGTTTGATAAATTCAGCGTTGCAGGGTTCGCAGAAGTTCTGCGCACATTCGGTAACGACAACAACAGTATCGAAGTCAAGGCAATTGATGCACGCGCATTGGGCGCAGGCATCCTGGATCGTGAAACTTTGACAATGTTGGGCTTTGCGGATGAAATATCGGTTGATTTAAAATCAGCAACCGAAGTTAATGCAGGTTTGAAGGCTTTCTATCAATTGAACGATAAATGGTCGTTCGGTGCAAACTTTACGTTCAAGCATCACTCTGACAATGGTGTCAGCGGCTTGGCGTCTGGTTTAAGCGCGGTGACACAAGAATCTGCAACCAAGGCTGCGATTGGCGCAATGATGGGTATGGGATTAAGCCAAGAACAAGCTGTTGCGGCAGTCACTGCAAATCCTGCGTATATTGACGGCGCAATGGAAACATTGACACAAAGCCAACAGATGGTTAAAAACGGTCTGTTAAAGGTTGTTGAAGATATGGAAGATGGATTCGACGAATATGTATTGGGTCTGTCTGCTGGATATCAGGTAAACGATGCAACACAGGTTGTTGTATACGGTGAATATACATTTGACGAAGCACACGCACAATCACAAAATGGCACAGATGTCAAAGCTGAATTGGGCGTTCGTTTGAATGTTGAATTCTAATGTAAAATAAAACAAAAAAATTAACACATATATTGGACAAATTCCCCGCCCCGTGCGGGGTCTTTTATTGTTTGTGGCGGATGGTGAGGGATTCCCTCGGCATAAATGCCTGTGGGGCATTCGTGACGATTTCAATGCGCTTCGCTTTTGAAATCTACTCATTGTCGAACCCAGGCAACTGATGTTGCAGTGCCTAATCCCAAGCCACAATCACGATAAAAATAAAATGGTCGCAAGGACCATTTAATTTTTATGGCGGACTAGAATTCTGTTGCACAATTTGCCATACTTAAATAATCAATCCAAATCAATACGCATTTTTTGTTCTATTGGTTCAAAACCATATTCAATATAAAAATTGTATGACCCCGTATTTTTATTGTATACCCCCAGGTCAACCTGTTGCATACCACTATGTCTGCATTCATCAATAAAAGCATCCATTAATTTTTTGCCTATGCCATATCCGCGCATATTAGCAGAAACAATAAAATTTGAAACGTGTCCCACATGAGATTGTTCCAACCAAGGTTTATGCAACTTTTCACCCAATATCATACCAACAACGTTGTCATCAGTATCAACCGCAATTAAAATTATATTGTTTTCTGGTTCTGACATATGATTTCTAATAATTTTATCTTCAAATCCAGAAGATACAGGTGTAACAGGTTTAAAATAACCATTAAGTACATCTACATGGTGCTGCCTGGCTTCGTCGGCCAATTTTACCATTTGCGGAATATGTTTTTCAACAGGTTTAATAATTTTGATATCCATAGCTGTTCCTTTCTGCATACAATTATTGTTAATAGAAAAAATAAACGATATCAATAATAATTTTTTTAAACTATTGACTATGTAAAAAGAGGTAGTGTATAGAAACGGGTGTTTTTGGGTGTAAAAATGTGGCTATACCAGAGTCAACTCATGAAAAATCCCGCAGAACCGCGGGCTTTTTGATAGGGATACCGTATATCCCAGAATACTGGTGGGTGGTGAGGGATTCCCTCGGCATAAATGCCTGTGGGGCATTCCTGACGATTTCAATGCGTTTCACTTTTGAAATCTACTCATTGTCGAACCCCCGTGTCGTTGGTTCTCATCCAACCGCCGCAGATAAAAATAAAACGCCCCATTGGGGCATTTAATTTTTCTGGCGGAGTTGTAATATTTGACGGTATTAGATATGATAAATATAGGGCACAACATGGATTTTTATGCCTTATAAATCAGGATTAATTTGTATTTGCGACCACTTTTGCGTCATATTGAAGACAATATAAATGCAGTAGCATCTACGGTTATTCGCCTCAGCTATTAATATTAACAATCAAAGTTTACTAGCAAAATATTCAATTGTTTTTTCAAGCCCTTCTTCTATAGATGTATTTGGTTCATATTTTAATATTTGTTTCGCCAAGGTAATATCTGGCCGTCTTTGTGTTGGATCGTCTTGTGGCAGCGGTTCAAAAACTAATGACGATTTATTGCCAGTTTTTTCTAATATTTTTATCGCCAGTTCTTTTATCGTTATTTCTGTGGGTGTACCGATATTGATTGGTCCATAAAAATTGTTTGCTTGCATGGTTCGGATAAGCATTTCTATTGTGTCGTCAATATAACAAAAAGAACGTGTTTGAATACCTTGACCATAAATAGTGATAGGTAATCCTTTAAGGGCTTGGCATATAAAATTTGAAACAACACGCCCGTCATCTTGCGCCATTTTCGGACCATACGTATTAAAAATACGTACAACCCTTATATCCGTATTATATGTTCTATGATAATCAAAAAATAGGCTTTCTGCACAACGTTTTCCTTCATCATAACATGAACGGATGCCAATGGGATTTACGTTGCCTTTATAAGTTTCTTTTTGCGGAGATTCTATTGGATCTCCATAAACTTCGCTTGTGCTGGCTTGTAGTATTTTTGCGTTATTTTTCTTGGCCAGTTCCAGAACATTAATCGCACCAAACACACATGTTTTAGTTGTGAATATCGGGTCTTTTTGATATGCGATTGGGCTTGCAGGACATGCAAGATTATAAATTTCATCTATCTTTTCATCAGTAATAAATGGCTTTGAGATGTCATGATGCACAAAGCGAAAATTCGGATGTTTCTCAAGCCCTTTGATATTTGTAAGAGTGCCGGAATAGCAATTGTCCAAACAAAGAACACGATTACCTTCTCCGATTAGACGACTGCATAAATGACATCCAATAAAACCAGTACCGCCAGTTATAAGTATATGTTTCATGGTAAAATTCTATTAAAAACCGGTTTGATTATAGCTTGTTTTTTTGCGAATGCAACAAAAAAGTACACATTTGAAAATTCTGTTGCTAGATTTGAATAAAGGTGGTACATTTCAAGAAAGAGTTGAATAAAAAAACAGGAGATATAATGCCTAAAATATCAGTACTTATGCCTGTTTATAATACGCCAGCGAAATATTTGAGAGAAGCTATAGATTCAATATTGCGGCAAACATATCAGGATTTTGAGTTTTTAATAATAGATGATGGAAGTACCGAAAAGCATGTGAAAGCAACTGTAGATTCATATCAGGATAGCAGAATTAAGTATTTTTATAAAGAAAATGGCGATATAGGAGACGCGTTAAATTATGGGTTGAAATTATCAAAATCTGAATTTATTGCCAGGATGGATGCAGATGATATCTCGTTGCCAAACAGATTGCAAAGACAACTAGATTTTTTGACATTGAATCCAGAGATATCGGTAGTCGGTAGTTGGATAAGATATTTTGGGGACGTTGAATTTACTTATGAATATCCTTCTGAAATTGGGTATTTAGATATGTTGTCAAAATGTAGATTAGCGCATCCTTCTGTTATGTTTAGAAGAAAAGATTTTGAAAAATTTGGTTTCTGGTATAATACGTATGTGTCCCCCGCAGAAGATTATGAGCTTTGGTCGCGTGCGATAAAAGTTTTAAAGATGGCGAATATTCCTGAAGTTTTATTAAGATATCGTTGGCATTCAAACAATTCGTCTAATAGTCGAAGCGAGAAACAGCACAGGGTCGCAACAGAAGTTCAGCAAAACATGTTGGATTTTTTAACAAAAGATTTAAACAAACAGCAACAAATAAAATTAACTCTGTGTGATGATAAAAGGTGGTTTAAAATAGGGTTGCCTTTGCTGTCTGTTGCTGTGTCTAAGACATATATAGGGGTTTTCATATTTGGCTGTATTAAGATATTTTCCAAAAAAAGGTTAAGGAAATGATAAACAAAGATATTTTAACAGTTTTTTTGCAGACAACTTTCCCAAATGCGTGTATAAGATATCTTGGTGAGGGCTGGACATCTATCGCGTTTCAGGTTGATGATAGAATTGTCAGAATTCCACGTGAACATCCAGGAAAATATATCAAAGAATCGGTTGTTTGTAATGTTATTCGTGATTTAATTTCTTTTTCTGTACCATGTATTTCTGTAAATAAAAATGCGGAATTTTCATACGCTATTCACGAGAAGATGATTGGCAGAACGTGGAATATGAATTATGTTAGCGGTTTGGATAAAAATGCACAAATATTGTTAGCGGATGATTGTGTAGATTTTCTGTCTCAAATTCACGGACTTGATGCGGACAAACTAAACAGTAAAACAAAATTAGAAAATGTCGATTTGTATTATGAAGAATTTGGTCCTAGAGATTTTGCTGAACTTGAGTATTATTTAAAGTCATTCTTTACAGAGAATGATTTGATGATTTTGGCAAAGAAATATGACGAAGCATTAAATTTTAATGTGATTGATAGGGTATTTTGTCATGGCGATTTTAATGGGAACAATTGTATATTGGATGAAAACGATAGGCTTGCAGGGGTTTTCGATTGGGGAAATTGCGGAATAGGAGAACGAACTAAAGATTTTATGCGGTTGTTCTTTACCGACCCAGATAAAGAATTCTTTAATATCGTGTCACAGAAGTATGAACAAAAAACGGGTGTGCATATTGATGAAAATAGATTGCATCAGTTAAATATGGTGGAAACTGTTAACTTGGTTTATTGGTTAAATGTCCAAGAATCGTTGCACGCAATAAAAGAAAGCGATTTAGAAGCATGGGTAATACCAGCTATTGGTAATTTTATCAGTGATTAAATTGGGGTTATTGTTAATTGCATACCCTGTTGGTTGTTGTGGTTGGTATAGCTGATATATTTTGCGGTATATTGTTTTTTGTATTTGTATAGGTCCCACAATTGTTTTGCATTTTTTGCAATGAACGCTCGTGAGGTTTTATTATTTGTTCTAAAAAATATATCTGTTAGAAGGTAATTAATTTTCCATAAAAAAGTTTGATTATATTCTTCCATACTTAAAGGCGAGTTATTTATTAACTGTATGATTTTTGATACATATTTTATTAACTGTTTGATTTTTGTTAAATTTAAAGAACTAGAATCCAATGAATTTGTACGACGTACATAATAATAATTTGTTGACATAATCAAGGCGATTTTATTCGAATGCAGTGATGCGTTTAAAATAAAATACGCATCTTCTGCCAATTTTAGTTCTGTTGGAAAAAGAATATTATATTTATTTAAGAAACAGCGATTGTAAATACACGTGGTAAAAGAATACGACAGGGCTGATTTGCTTTTCTGTATGTCCGTAAAGTCAGGACCAAATACACTTTTTGTAATGCCATCAGGATCAATCATTATAGCAGTTGTTTTGGATATATCGGCTTTTTGTTCGATTGCAGCGCTATATAATTTTTCATAAAAATCCAAATCGACATAATCATCAGAATCTATAAAACCAATATATGTCCCAATTGCGATCTTCAATCCCAAATTACGTGCAGTAGCCGGACCACCGTTTTTTTTGTTTAATATGTATTTGATTCGTTTATCTTTTTTTGCTGTTTCTTTGATAATTTGTACGGATTTGTCATTGCTGCAATCGTCTATTAAAATTATTTCAATATCTTTCAGCGTCTGATTCCTTACAGAATTAAGACACTTTTTTAAACAGTTTTCTGAATTAAACACAGGGATTATTATGGAAACTTTTGGAACTGTTTTCATGCGACACCTGTTGCTTTTAATATCTTTTTTGTATTTTTATGATGGGCAATAAGCCAAAAAGTTTAATAAACCCGTTTTCTCGACTAAACAACAAGATTTTTCCAAATAATAAGTATTTAGTTTGTTTGTTTTCTGTGTGTGGCATAAAAGGGTTGTTGGATCTGGCTTTCATCCATATTTCGCCAGCCATGTCCAGCATAAGTTTTTCATATTTGTGCGAAGTGTTTTCTGGATAGCTGTTATATATAACAAGATAATCAGGTAAGTTATGGAATATCGTATGTGGCATTAATTGCATATAAAACCTGTAATCGCAACAAGGGAAATACTCTTCTTCGAACTTAATATGAGTTTCGTTTAGCAATGATGTTCTTATCATACAACATGTGTTGCTAATCAAGCATCTACCTTTTTGCCGCATCATTTCTAGTTTCAAAGTAAAATTATCAGATGGACGCGTTAGTTTTGTCTGTTTATGATTCGGTGATTGGACGATAACATTAGCAGAAACAAGCCCAACATGGGGGTTTTGATCAAGAAAATCAACTTGTTTTTCAAGTCTGGTAGGCAAAGATATATCGTCATGATCTGTAATTGCGATGTATTTACCTTTTGCCATAGAAAATAGTTTATTTGTGCTTTTCGCAAGTCCAATGTTTTTTTTGTTTTTTATATATTTTATACGTGGGTCTTTGTATTTTAAAAGTATATCATCTAATGTTTTGTTGTTCGGACTATCGTTTAGTATTAGAAATTCAAAATCGGTAAAAGTTTGTGATAAGATGCTATCAATCATGTCGCATAATTTTTCAGGAGCCGTATTAAATATGGGGGTTACGACAGATACTTTTGGTGTTTTATTCATGGATTGTCTCTTTGAAAGTATAAATAAAGTATGAATGGTTTCTGGCTATTTGTCAATATCTTGTTTTATGATTGTTTATGCGAAATTTGTTGACATGTAATACTTGACAATGTGTTTTGTTTGTATTAGACTCTGTAAAAGAGTGGTGAAATGCAGATTTTTTCTTTACATAATCATTCTAATTTGAGTGATGGGCGTGATAGCGTTATGGATATTGTGTTGCATGCTAAAAGTATAGGGTTGGATGCGATAGGTATATCTGACCATTTTTATTTTATACAAAATCAAACCTCGATAATACAGAAACAAATTGGTGTTTCAGAAGATTTTTATTCAAAAGATACTTATGCTGCGCATAAACGGATTCGCGATTATGTGAATTCTATTAGACGGGTAGCTGAAAGTGTAGACGTTAAGGTATTTGTTGGTGCGGAATGGTCTGTCCCATATAATCCGTCGAATTTTCATTTTAGTGTTATGAAGCAAATAAAAAAAGATTTTGGATTTGATTATATTATAGGATCTATTCATGCTGTTGATGATGTATATGTTGGAACAAATAATGAAATAACAAAGTCTTACGATTTTCATAGAAAATATTGGCAAACTTTTTCTCTATTGGCATCTGATGTTTTTGATATTGCGGGTCATTTTGATGTTATAAACATATCTGGGCATAATAGACAGAGAGAATTCGAACCAGAAATAGATAATGCGTTGAATCTAATAAAAAAAGCCGGCAAAATTGTGGAAATTAATACGGCGTATTGTGTAGAAGAATCGTATTGGTTTATTGATAAAGTTGCCAGATTAGGTATCCCTGTTATAATATCTAGTGATGCACACAAGAAAGAGGATATATGTCATAATTTTAACAAAGCAGAAAAAGAGTTGCATAATCGTTTTGATAATATTTGTTTGATAACCAAAGTTGAAACTCTCGATCGTGTTTTTACTGGTAAAAGGAGATGAAATGTTTGATTTTGTATTAGAAAATGCGACATTTGGATATACCAAAGATTTATTTAAAAACATATCATTTACTTTATCAGCAGGAGATAGAGTCGGCTTGGTTGGAGACAATGGGTGTGGTAAATCTACACTCTTAAAGTGTTTGGTTGGTGAATTACAACTAAAAGAAGGCACAATAAGAACTCCGTATCACAAAGAGGCTATTGTATATATCCCACAGGAATTACCAAATGATATGCGAGGAAAGTTTTTTTATGATTATTTATTAGAAGGAATTAATGCAGAAGAGCGCGATTATTCATCATGGCGCGTAGATACTGTTCTTACGGATTTGTGTCCAGACACAACGCTGTGGTATAAAAAATTAGAAGAATTAAGTGGTGGATATCAAAGACTTGCCGCTATTGCACGAGGCGTGCTTTCGGATCCGCAAGTATTGTTTATAGATGAGCCGACCAATTATTTAAGCATTGAAAATATATTGGCTTTGGAACACTGGTTAAATAACGAGGTTAAGGTTCCGTATTTGTTTGTAAGTCACGATAGAGAGTTCTTAGATAATTGTACAAATCGTACTTTGCTTTTGCGCAATAAGGAGTTGATAGACAAAAAAATGCCTTATACTAATGCTATGATAGCTGTTTTACAACAAGATGAAGCAAATGCAAGACAGAGACAATTGGAAGAGACAGAGATAGAAAGAATTAGAAAGTCTGCAGAAAAAATGCGTCGTTTAGGATTGGCAAGGCAAGCTAAAATAAGAGAGAAAAGAGCAGATAAAAAAGAACAAAACAAAACAGAATATTATGTCAAAGAGAAAAGAAAACTGGATTTAGACAACAGTCAAATTCGTTCAAACATTATGTTAACGGTCAGCAACTTTGATATATTTACGCCAGATAATAGATTTTTATTCAGAATAGATGATTTTGTTGTTTTGAAGAATGACAGAGTTGCACTGTTGGCGCCAAATGGAACCGGGAAAACGACCTTCATTAAGCATTTAATGCAATCTATTCGCAAACCGGTTGAAAAGAAAAATCCAGATGGGGAGCTTGTTCAGATGAAGTTCAATATTCATTCTAAAATAGGTTATTTTGATCAGCAATTAAAAGTTTTATCAGATAACAAAACGATTAACCAAGCAATCGCTAGCATTGATGGTGTTTCGCAACAATGTGCTACAAAAGAGTTGATTAATGCCGGTTTTCCATTTGATGTTCAAAATAAGAAAATAAGTAGTTTAAGTCCTGGTGAACGCGCCAGGGTCATGTTTGTTTATCTCAAACTTCTTAAATCTAACTTTTTTATATTAGATGAACCTTCAAACCATTTGGATATAGATGGTCAAAATGATTTAGAAAACGCTTTGCAGTCTGGAAGTAATACTTGCATATTTGTATCGCATGATAGGCGTTTAATAGAGAATGTTGCTACTCGGTTTGTGACAATAAAAAATGGTGGGTTGGTAGAGCTGTATTCCGCCGAAGATTTTTTTGCCTTAACAAAGAACCAACCATTACACTCCATGTTTCATAAGGTTAAAGAAAAAAAAAGATAAATTAACGGTGTAAATATGCCCAAGCAAAGATGTTTCGTTTCAGTCGTTATCCCTACGTATAACAGGGAAGAACAATTGATAAAGTCATTAGAAGCGTTTAAGAGCAACAATGATGCAAATATAGATTTTGAGGTGATTGTTGTTAATGATGGTAGCAAGTATGATGCAAACAAAATACTTCAATATCGCAATTGGTTTAATTTTGTTTATTTTGAAAATGAACATTTAGGACCTGCGTACGCAAGAAATTTTGGGGCAAAGAAAGCGACAGGTAAATACATTGCGTTTATTGATGATGATTGTGCGATAACTTCGGGTTGGTTAAAAAGTATATTTTCTTATTTTGAAAAGCATAAAGATGTTATTGCAGTTGGTGGTGCGGTAAAGCCTATGACTGACAATAAAAATTGGATAAATGTATACTTGTCAGAAACCAAACACTTGGATGGACCGATACGGGTAAATAATAAAATTGTGAATATGGCTACTGCTAATCTTGTTGTGGAAAGGGATGCATTTTTTGCAATAGGGGGATTTGATTCTTCTTTTGTGCGTATTGGTGCAGAGGATCAGGATTTGGTAGAAAGATTGGCAAAATACGGAAAAATTGATTTTTCTGATAAAATAATAGTGCTGCATAATCATGATATTTCTTTCAAGAGCTTTAGAAAGAAATACTTTACTTACGGTCAAGGTGTAAAGTTTCATAATTTATTGCGCAACGAAAGAAATTCAGAGGAAGATATTTACATGCCTTATTGTGACAAAAAAATAGACCTTATTTTAAAAATGGGCAAGATTTATGTTAGATCAAGGCAATATTTGATTAGGTGGGGGATAAATAAGAAAAAAATGTCTTTGCTTAAAAGACTTTATATGTCGGTATTATCTTTCTCACAAGAGTTCTTTTTTCAATATGGAGCAGCAACTATGAAATCTTTAAAAAAAACTGTAAAAATACCAAAAACAATATGTTTTCGTGTGACACGTTCTTGTAATATGAAGTGTCCATTCTGTCAAGCCCCGTTTAATAAAGAGCATGCATTTTTACTGAATGATGTGTTAAACACTATAAAAAAGCTAAAGGAAGCTGGTATAAAAAGTATAAAATTTACTGGAGGCGAGCCTTATTTAAGAAAAGATTTGAATCAAATTATTCAATATTGTTTTGAATCAGAAATCAAACCTGTAATATGTACAAATGCTACGATGATATCTGATGAAGATATAAAAGTGTTAAAAAAATGTCATGCGGTAGTAAAAATAAGCATCCACGGATTAAAGGAATCGCATAATTTATTAACAAATTCGACTAATTATGATGTAACAAATGCAAATGTAAAAAAACTGATTGTCGCAGGGGTCGCGGTTAGTTTACATACTTTGGTGATGCCCGAAAATGTAGATAGGTTAGAAGAATTTTTGTCTGAATATGTAGCATTGGGAGTAAAAAAGATCAGCTTGATTCCCCCGGTCGAACGGGGACGTTATAAAGATAAATCAGACTTATCATTTGAAAAAATATATGAATTACATCAAAAACTAAAACAGAAATTTTCTACGTCTTTAGACTTAAGGTTATTGAATTTTACAAATGATTATTATGTTATCGAAAGCAATAAATCTTTAGTTATAGAGAGGGGAACAGAAAATGACGATACTATTTTAGTAGAAGATGTTTTAAATCCCGTAATATCTTTTAAGTCATGCGTTGAATAATTTCATAAGGATTGACAGAAAAGTATTTGTCGTATTTTTTTAATAGATGATATAGTTTTTTATCAAATGATGATACCAGTTCTTTATCGTTTGATATCAAATTTCGTCTGTATTTTAGAGATTCATAGGCGTTTTGTAAAAGTTGTGATTTAAAATACGATATATGATAGCGTTTTTCATTAACTTTATAGAATGAAAAGATCATGTCGAACACATCAATTGCGTCAAAGATATAATGTATCGATTTTTCGTCAATTGTATTCTGTCTAAATGAATTTACATCAGATTCTGAATGGATTGTGTAATTGTAAGATGTTCGGGTTGTATAAAAAATAGTTTTTGCTTTAAAAATAGTAATATATAACACAAAAATATCTTCATTTTTTATGGATGGAAACAATATGTCTTTAAATAAGGAACGCTTATATACTTTGTTCCAAATGACAAATTGTTGTATCAATTTATTTTTTTGGTGTTTTTCAATAAAGCCATCTAGAATATCTAGTGGAATATAGTTTTCTTTTTTGTTGTTTTGCTCATATAATATCTTGGTTATTTTTGTGCATACTATATCCGCATTTGAACGATTAGTGATATTGAATACTGTTTGCAGAAAATTTTTATCAACAAAATCATCTGAATCCAAAAATACAATATATTTGCCGCTAGATTCTGATATGCCTCGATTCCTGGCGGCGCCTTGCCCTTGGTTTGTTTGGTTGATTATTTTAAATCTAGGATCATGTATAGAATTTACATGGATTAAAGTCGGTTTGTTGGTTGAGCCATCGTTTACAATAATACACTCATAGTTTATAAACGTTTGATGCATAATAGATTCTATACATTTTACTAACAAATCAACTTTTGTATTATAAACTGGAATAATGATAGAAAAAACAGGTTTTATCATGTGCTAAAGCTATCTTTTTGTTGTGTTGTCCAAAAAAACTCTCTATTTTTAAGCTTAGTCCGAATTTGTGTATAAAATCAAGAAATAAACTATTTTATTTGTTTTATTTTGTATTCAATATATTTTGGGGTGTTTGATAATAGTTGAGCATAGCTTTTGTCAACATTAGAGAGCCGTACGATATTATTGTGCGCGTCTATAAAAGCGGGGTCTATACGGCGTAACTTTTTATATTCTGTTTTATATGCCATATGGTTTGTTGCAGTGTATTTCTTTGGATGTTTTTTGTATAGGATAGCAAGGTCAATATTTGCTGTTGATAATTTTTGTATGATTTCTAAATCTGATAATGCGAAAAAATCCTGTTTTGTTAAAATATTTTTGTTCAATGCTTCAATACAGATATCTTTTAAAGCGCTTTCGTAAAATACATTGTCAAAACATGAGCAAACAGTTTCATCTTCGGTATTAAACAGCTTGGTAAATTGTCTTGCAACATGTAAATTTTTCATGATAAAACCAGAATCAGTAGCAATAAAGCTGTCTGAAAGCCTCTGTTCATCGTATTCTAGTAACATTCCGTATTGTTTCATATGCGCTAACATCCGTAATGAATAATCTATTCTGTCGGCACATATATCCGGTAATTTTTTTTCTTTTAATGGAAAATTAGTGTCATCCAGGATATAGTCTAAATCAAAATTTTCAGATTTTATTATGGATGCAATTTCAGAATTTTTGACAAATTCTTTGTGTATAGAGTCTTGATAACTCGCCTGTTTACACGATGTCGCTGTGCCGAATAATCGGTCAGAAAGATGCGAAAATGCGGTGTGTGACACATCGTGTATTAGCCCTGCAATTTGTTCTGGAATTGATGCATTGTACTTGCGAAGCAACATAAATACACCAATAGAATGTTCGTATCTGGTGTCTGGTGTCGTAACAAATGGGTTGCCCGGTGCCCAGCAGCCCATATATATACCATGAAGCCGTTGAAAAGTTTGTGACAGCACAATCTTTTCAAACACGGTTTCTTTTACATCCATCACTCCATAAATTCTGTCTATAAAAATCATATCTACAAGTGTTTGTGCTTAAGGATAAATTGTCCATTGGCTACATGATTTTAGCCTATAAAAAGAGAAAGACAAGAGAAAATTATTTTGTTGGGTGATTTGATTCATTGTCATCTGGAATATTCAATGTATAAACAATCAGTTTTTTATTTTCTATATCACCCCAAGGCATTAAAACACGAACATTTATTTCTTCTTCGGCTTCTTGAATTGCATTTTGTATGTCATCGTCAAATTTCTTTTGTGCATTCAGAAACTGTTCATAAGTCATATCATATTCTGGTTCAATGTATTGGCCGGTTGAGTCTTTTTGCAATTGTCCAGGGAACAAAATTTCCAAATATTCATTTGCTTTTGTAAATTCGGCAGAATTCTTGTCCCAGTAATTATTTGATTGCAACAAATTGCGTATAAAATTTGGTGTTTTCATAAAATCTCCTTTGTTAAATAAAAAAAAGCCCGCTTATCGGGTCCCGCAAAATTGCAAAATTTTGTGGGTGATATAGTGGATTCAAATAAAAAAAGACGACAAAATGCCGTCCGTTTAATTACCCGCATTATATCATAAATCGCATAAAAAATCAACCAAAACTGGCATCGAGATTTTTGGCAAGGTATATAAGTTGTGGTAATTTGGGCGGATTGGAAACGCGTAGCGATATACACTGGTAATATCGTGGGTAAAAACTGCCGGAGACGGGGTGAAAAAGAACATCCCGCGGAATTACCACGGGATGTCTAATATTACTGGCGGATGGTGAGGGATTCGAACCCCCGGTGGAGTTGCCCCCACAACGGTTTTCAAGACCGCCGCATTCGACCGCTCTGCCAACCATCCTAAACTTTTTTTTCTTGCCGGCGGTCTTTCAAACCGACGGTTTTGGTGCTGCGCACGATTTTATCGTACTCGCACCGCACTTCGCTGGCGCTTCGTAGTCAAGACACGCATGCATTCGACCGCGGCTACCAACCATCCTAAACTTTTTTCTTGCCGGCGGTCTTTCAAACCGACGGTTTTGGTGCTGCGCACAAAATCCTGTGAACAACGGGTCGTATTTTACATTATTTTTTACGGATTGCAAACATAAAAATTAAAAATCCGCAAATAAACATTATGCCTGACAGCATTTGACCCATGGTTAATCCCCACGAAGTCAAAAATCCAATGTGTGCGTCTGGTGCGCGGAACTGTTCGCAAGCCACGCGGAAAGCGGCGTATCCCATTCCCATAATGCCGGCCAACGCCCCCGGGCGGTTGCGCAATTTTGTGTATTTATACAGGCAGAACATAATGATAAATAACAATGCGCCTTCGGTTGCGGCTTCGTATAATGGGCTGGGGTGGCGTGGAATGGTTGTGTCGCCATTGAACACAACCCCCCATGGCGCATCTGTTGGTCTTCCCATGACTTCACGATTTATAAAGTTTGCAATACGGCCAAAGAACAGTCCAATTGGTGCAACGACCGCCATCAAATCCAGTACCGCCCACGGATTTAGTTTTCTTTTTCGTGCAAACAAGAATATTGCAACAATAACCCCAATCAGGCCGCCGTGAAAACTCATGCCGCCGTGCCACAGTGCAAATATTTCCAATGGGTGCGATAAAAAATACCCAAGATTGTAAAGCAGTACATAGCCCAACCGACCGCCGGCAATAACGCCGATAACAATGGCTGTTAATAAATCGTCCAGTTGTTGCTTTGACAGTTTGACAACGCTGTCGGGTTTGCTGATAAGTCTTTTAAATAAAAAATACCCGATGACAAACGCCGCAATATATGCCAACGCATACCATCGGATATCGATTCCGAAAACGGATACAGCAACTGGCGAAACAGATTCGATAACAATTGCCATATTTTATCTGTTTATCGTGTTTTTGATGTTTTCAGGCCCATTCTTTCGCGTTCACGAAAAATAGATTCCTGGGCTTCTTGTGCGATGCGCTGGCATCTTTCCGCCCCGGCTTTGTCGCCTTCACGCAGTTTTTGTTCCTTAAGTTCCTGCATTTTTAGAATCATCTTTTCCCAGCGGTTAATCATTTCGTTTTTTGTTTCTTGTTCGAAATAGCTTACCTTTGGTTCTTTCTTTGGTCTAGATCTTGGCATAAAAAATCCTTTTATTATCTTGAAATACACAGTATATTGTACTATATTTTTATCGAAAGACAAGGAGAAAAACAAAAAATGAATACAAATAAAAAAAATGTCAAAAAAAACATTTCAGGAATTGATTTATATTTCAAGCGCATATTTGCGTTAATGTTTGGTGCGGTTGGTGTGACTGCGCTGGCGGCATATATGACGATTTGGGGCGGCGGTCTGCAATATTTGTTTAATTTTCAGACAGGCGGTATGTCCGGTTTGTATTATGTGTTGTTGTTTGGTGGGTTGGCGTTGTCAATCTGGGCCCAAATTCGTGTGTTTAGTATGAAACCGACCACAGCGGCATTGTTATTGGCATTGTATGCCGTGTTAATTGGTGTGACAATGACGCCTTTGATTGCGGTTGCATTGGCTGTGAACCCTGCTTCTATATTATTGGCGTTTATTGTTGCTGCGTTAATGTTTGCGTGTATGGCGATGTTCGGATATAAAACAGTCAAAGACCTGTCTTTCTTGGGCGTGTTTTTGATGATGGGCATGATCGGTTTGATTATAATCGGGCTGTTGTCATTTATATGGCCAACAATGTTGGGCGGCGCATTTGGTACAATTGTATGTCTGATTGGCGTTTTGGTATTTGCATTGTTTACAGCGTATGATATGCAAAATTTAAAGCGCGCATATACTGTTGTTGGCGATGAATATCAAAAAAATCAGTTGGCTGTATTGGGCGCGTTGCATTTGTATATTTCTTTCATCGCAATGTTCCAGTATTTGTTAAGTTTGTTTAATCGTGAATAAAAAAGTAAAGGGAAAAGAAATGGCATATAAAATAGACAAAACTAAATGTATCGGTTGTCACAGTTGTATGGGGATGTGCCCAGTTGGTGCTATATCAATTGACAGTGATGGCAAATGCGTTATTGATGCGTCAAAGTGCATATCGTGTGGCACATGTGCTGCAATCTGTCCGGTTAGTGCGATTGGGCCAGATATGAAATAAAAAATCGCCCAACCGGGCGATTTTTTATTGTAAAATGATAAAAAGCGTATAATATATAAGCGTTTATAAACGATAAGGATTAAAATATGCCAGCAAAAACAGTTAATGATATTGTTGCACTATGCAAACGACGCGGATTTATTTTTACAGGTTCTGAAATCTATGGTGGTTTGGGCGGAACATACGATTATGGCCCTTATGGTGTCGAATTGATGAAGAATATTCGTAATGCGTGGTGGAACGCGATGGTTTATTCGCGCGATGATATCGAAGGGCTGGATGCTGCATTAATCACAAACCGTTTGTTGTGGAAATATTCTGGTCACGAAGCGGGCTTTTCTGACCCACTGGTTGAATGTAAAAAATGCGGTGCCCGTATGCGTCAGGATAAAATGAAAGATGTGTCAAAGTGCGATAATTGTGGCAGTACAGAAATATCGGAACCCCGCGCATATCAGTTGATGATGGGATTGTCTATTGGTGCAACTGCTGATGGTGCGATTAATGCGTATTTGCGCCCTGAAACAGCGACTACAACATATACAAACTTTAAAAATGTTTTGGATGCGCGTCCACATAAATTGCCATTTGGTATTGTGCAAATTGGCAAGGCATTCAGAAATGAAATCTCGCCACGTGGTTTTGTATTTCGTATGCGTGAATTTGAACAGGCAGAAATGCAGTATTTTGTAAACCCTGCGGATGACGAAAAATTCCACAAAATGTGGATGGATGAACGTTTGGCGTGGTGGATAAATGTTTTGGGAATCCCTGCGGAAAAGTTGCGTTTTGCGCCACATGATAAATTGGCGCACTATGCCAAGGCCGCACATGACATAGAATACGAATTCCCAGATGGTTTTGATGAAGTCGAAGGTATTCATAATCGTCAAGATTTTGACTTGGGTTCTCATACCAAGGGACAAAAAGAATTTGAAATCCGTGCAAATGTTTTGGAAAACAAAGACAGTACGACAAAGTTGTCTTATTCTGACCCACAAAGCGGCGAAAACTTTATCCCATATGTAATTGAAACAGCAATGGGCGTTAATCGTGCAATGTTGGCAGTTATGATAGAAGCATATAACGAAGAAGACCTGGGCGATGGTAAAACCCGTACAGTATTAAAATTGAAACCTGCTTTGTCACCGGTCAAGGCTGCGGTTATTCCATTGGCGCGCAATGTTCCGGAATTGTTAAATGTTTCTAATGATATTGTGTCTGGTTTGCGCAAACTGGGAATTGGCCGTATTGAATTGGAAAATTCTGGTAATATTGGTAAGAACTATCGCAGACACGATGAAATTGGAACGCCTGTTTGCGTCACGGTTGACCATCAAACAATAGAAGATGGTACCGTCACATTGCGTCATCGCGATACAATGGAACAAGAACGAATTGCGATTGGCGATGTTAACGCGCGCATTTTGGAAATTATCAATAAATAAAAACGCCCGATTGGGCGTTTTTTCTGTTGTTATTTTTTTTCAAATGTTCTAAATTTTTATTGCTATGAGTAAAGAAATTATCGAAAACATTGGTTCACAACAGTTATCAGACGCATTGTCTGAACGTTATTTGTCCTATGCGGTCAGCACGATTGTATCACGCGCGTTGCCTGATGTTCGTGACGGGTTAAAGCCTGTGCATCGCCGCATTTTGTATTCTATGTTGCGTCAAAAATTGTCGCCCAGTGCTGCGTTTCGTAAATGTGCGACGGTTGTTGGTGATGTGCTGGGTCACTATCATCCACACGGTGACAGTTCTGTTTACGATGCAATGGTTCGCCTGGCCCAGGATTTTTCTGTTCGTTATCCATTGATTGATGGCCAGGGAAACTTTGGTAATATCGATGGCGACCCCCAGGCGGCATACCGTTATACAGAATCCAAGATGACCGAAGCGGCTATGCTGATTATGGAAGGACTGGACGAAGACAGTGTCGATATGATGCCGAACTTTGACGGCACAACATTAGAACCTGTTGTTATGCCGGGCGCGTTTCCAAATTTGTTGGCAAATGGCGGTATGGGTATTGCGGTTGGTATGGCGACAAATATTCCAACGCACAATGTGGCAGAGGTTTGTGATGCCCTGAATCTGGTGGTGGATAAGCCTGATGCGACCACAGCGCAAATTATGAAAAAGATGGTCGGGCCTGATTTTCCAACAGGTGGTATTTTAATCGACAGTTTCGAAACTATTGTTAAAAACTATGACACGGGTAAGGGCGCATTTCGTATCCGTGCCAGATGGGAAATAGAAAATCTGGAACGTGGCGGTTGGCAGGTTGTGATATCTGAAATTCCGTATGGGATTGTAAAGTCTAAATTGGTGGAACAAATCGCCACATTAATTGACGCCAAGAAATTACCGCTGGTTGACGATATTTCTGATGAATCTACAACAGATGTTCGTATTGTTATCACACCAAAGTCTCGCAATATACCTGCGGACAAAATGATGGCGCATTTGTTTGCGATGACGGATCTAGAATATCGCTTTAATATGAACTTTAATGTGATTGATTCTAATGGTGCGCCGCGTGTAATGCCGATTGGCGATGTGCTGCATGAATTTATTGCGCATCAAAAATCTGTATTGCGTCGTCGTACCCAGTGGCGTTTGAATAATATTGCCCGCAGATTAGAAATCTTGGGCGGTCTGTTGGTTGTATATTTAAATCTGGACAGGGTTATTGAAATCATCAGAAACGAAGATGATGCCAAGGCTGTATTGATTGCAGAATTTAATTTGACCGACATTCAGGTAGAGGCGATATTAAACACTCGTCTGCGTTCGTTGCGTAAACTGGAAGAAATGGAGATTAAGCGTGAAGATGCGGCCCTGCGGGAAGAGCAGGCGCAATTACAAGCACTGCTGGCCAGCGAAGATGCGCAAAACGAACAGTTAAAGGCGTGGTTTAACGACATTAAAAAGACTTTTGATAAAAAGACCAAATTGGGTCGTCGTCGTACTACTTGGGCGGAACAGACCGAAGAAATTGTTGTCAATGCAGATGAATTTATCGAAAAAGAACCTTTGACTATTATCTTATCGACCATGGGTTGGATACGCGCGGCCAAAGGGCACTTGGATTTGAATGCGCTGGATATGAAATTCAAAGAAGGCGATGAATTACAAACCGCGTTCCATGCGATGTCGACAGACAAAATAAATTTGTTTGGTGCGTCTGGAAAAATGTTTACATTGGCGGCGAACGATTTGCCGTCTGCACGCGGTTTTGGTGAATCTGTTCGTATGATGGCAGATATCTCAGCGGACGAGGCTATTGTGCATGCGTTTGTATTGGATACAAATGCCAAGTATTTGCTGGCAACGCGTCATGGAAATGGCTTTATTATATCAGGTGAAAATTGCTTGGCCCAGACCAAGAACGGTAAACAGGTTATGAATATAGATGGCAAAAACACAGCGCACATGTGCGTGCCTGTATCTGGCGATACGGTTGCGATGTCTGGTTCGAATGACAAGTTGCTGATATTTGCGGCGTCCGAAATCCCAGAAATGTCACGCGGCAAAGGTGTGATATTACAGAAATATAATGCTGAACGCACATCTGTTCTGGATATTATGTTCTTTAACGAAACAGATGGTTTTGGTTGGACGACAGGTCGTGGCACAACGAAAATGGATGATTGGTCCGCGTGGCGTGGCAAACGCGCATCCCAGGGGCGCACTGTTCCTGTTGGATTCCCACGCAGCGGAAAATTTGGAAAATAAAAAATCCCCCGATTGGGGGATTTTTT
>CAJGDG010000007.1 GCA_904502095.1 uncultured Alphaproteobacteria bacterium | reverse complement strand
TTTCACTCCGTTTTTTTCGTTTGTGTCGTGGTACGATATGGCGTATCTACCACGGTTTGCTGTGATTTTACATGATATTTTTCAGAAAACCACAAAAAACTTTATATTTTTTCAACCTGACTAAATTCTAATTCCATGCTGGTTTCACGTCCAAACACCAGAACAGTCACAGTCATTTTTTGTTTTACATTGTCAACTTCGGACGCAACACCGTTAAAGCCAGCAAAAGGACCATCAACAACATGCACTTCTTGGCCAACTTCGTATTCAACATCATCTGCAACGACCGAACCTTCTTCAACCTGTTTCAACAAGCGACGCGCTTCTTCTTCGCTGACCGCAATTGGTTTTTGTCTGGCACCCAAGAACATTACAACCTGAGGCACCTGTTTTACTAATGTAAAAGTTTCGTTATTCATAACCATCTGAACAACGATATAACCTGGGAAAAACTTCTTTTCGCTTTTTACGCGTTTACCAGCTTTGATTTCCGTGACTTCGCGTGTTGGCACCAAGATTTCACCAAACAACGCATTTAAACGACGCTTGTCAATCTGTTCACGCAAACCACGCGCAACTTTATCTTCACACCCAGTATGAACATTAACAACAAACCATTGCATTTTTTCTTCCATATCCGTTTCCTTTGCCCGTTATTTTAGAAAATCCAACCAACAATTGCGTTCAGGATACTGTCAATAACAAAAAAGAACAGCGTCGCCAAACCAGAAAATACCAATATCATAATAGTAGCACGAATAACACTGTCACGAGATGGCCATACGATTTTAAACCACTCGCTGCGAACCGATTTAAAAAATTCAAGTATTTTCTTCATAAAAACTGCCTAAATTACGTAATTACCTAGCTATTTTATTGGCAGGGGCAGAAGGAATCGAACCCTCATCCGCGGTTTTGGAGACCGATATTCTACCGTTGAACTATGCCCCTAAAAACAATAACATACCCGTCTGATGCACCGCATGCCAATGCAATAGTCTGTGAAACAATAGCACACGAATACAAAAAATCAAGCGGAAATATTATAATATTTTTTAAAAAATCGTGCAAGAACAAATTTATATACAAATAATTTTAAATACAGGGTTGTTTTTGCAAATTTTTTCTTGCAAGACCGTTGCTTTTTTGGCTACAATCAATTTAACCTAAGGAGAGGAATCTGTGCAAAACCGCGTAGAACCGCCAGTTTTGATGTCCAAACTGATGACATTTGTCTTAGCAACCGCATTGGTTGTGCTGGTGGCTTTGTGCACAACAGCGTATAACATGTTTCCTCTTAATCGTCCCCAAGTATTCTTTTTGATGTCGACGGTTCGCGATAACCAGGACATCCAACTGGTCGATTTGTTGCCCAAAGACAAAAATACAGACCTGTACGAAATGGCTTTTGTGCGCGAATACATTCGACACAGAAATGAAATCTTTGCCAATTCCAATGCAATGGGCAAGAAATGGAATGCAACCGACGGGGTAATTCGAACAATGTCATCGGACAAGGTATACAAAGACTTTACCCAGACACAAATGTTCAAACAAATTATCCGCAGCGACATCCCCCAGATAAACACGGTTTGCGAAATTGCATTTAATGGCAAACCTATGTTTATGCCGGCAACCGCAACCGAAGACGCTTCTTATCGTGTTCAATTTAGGTATTTTTGTACAGATAATGCTGGCATTGAAACCGCAAAAGATTATATAATAAGATTAAAGATTCAATACGACGAAGGAACTAAGATAAAATGGACAGATCGAATTGATAATCCATTGGGCATAAAAGTGATTGAATATACTGTTTTGTCTGGCAACGGCGACCCGTTGGATACAGGACACAGACAATAAGAAAAGAAAAGCGAAAGGAACAAGGAATGACTTTTGTAAAACCATTAAAGATTAACGCAACAATATTCTGCTTGGCTGCAATGCTGTGTCTGCCTGCATATTCGGCTGAATACGGGATTCAGGCAGCCTGGGACAACCCAACGGCAAATATGGCCGCAGGCAGTATCAAACCGGGATATGCACAATTGGCGTGGTCCGCAGGTTCTGTATTGCCGATTAAATTGCGAAATGGAATGGTGACAATGGTCAACCTGCCGAACGGCGAACAAATTGCGGACGCTGTTGTTGGCGATACGGAATTGTTCGAAATTAACACAACCCAGGGCGACAGAACTATGTTTTTGTCACCGAAACCTGAAAATCAGGGTTCCGACACAAATTTAATTGTGACGGGAACTTCTGGGAATAAATACATATTCTATTTACGCAGCGAACCATCAAATTCTGACGAAATTACATATTCCCAGGTTGATGTTATGTTGGACGGAAATGGCGTCTTGCCGAATGCCGTTGGCACAACCACCGCAGGTGGCGCAAAGTCCATCTTTACCAAGAAAGCGTCTTCTAATACAGTCGGCGTTGATGGCGAAGATTATGGTTGGATTAAATCTATGAAAATCGACCCGTCTGAATTCAGATTTGATTTAGACATATTTGTTCCAAACCCAGACGACTATGTTATTGCGCCTGAACGCGTATGGCGCGACAGAATCTTTACATACATCGATTTTGGCGACAAAGTTATTTCTATGACCCAGCGTCCTGTTGTGTCACTGATGGTTGAAGGCGGCGAATCCCCGGTTGGTTTCAGAACAGACGGCGAAGACGGTCGTTTACTGATTGTAGAGGCTGTTGGCGATATGGTTCTGCGCAGCGGCCAACGCATTGTATGTATCAAAAAACGCGAGAAACCATTCTTGATTGCAGATACCGCATCTGTAATGGCATTGGCTGAGGCAAATGTTGCACAAAGCATGCTGTCTGGCCAATCGCTGAATAACATCGCATATACCGACAGTATGGCCGCTATGAGCATGGGCACAGGCTATACAGGCACGCCAATGTACGCTGGCGTACCAGGCACAATCAACCCAACGACAGGCGCAGGCACATATATGCCGGCGGGATTTGTTGCCCCCCAGGCATTACCAGCATCTGGCAGCGTCGTAAATATGTTGCCACAACAACGCAATACAGCGGGCGCATATTTACCACAAACAAATATTCCGCTGATTACCAGCAACCAGTCCGGTGTCGCAGTTGAATTAAAGTCTGATACATCGGTCAAAGCATTGGAAGATTACTGGACCAATTTGTTGGCTAAATTCAGTGGCGAAGACGGTCAAGGTTTGTTGACCCCATATAAAAACGATGTGTTCTTTGCTGTTGACGAACAAGGCGTTGGCGATTTGGGATCCGATTCAACCAGCGCGCGTCTGTATCGTTTACGCATTGGCCCATTGTCCAGCATTGACGCAGCACAAACATTGTGCGACAAGTTGCTGAAATTCAGCGGCAACAGCTGCAGCGTTGTGCGTATGCAATAAGGACATCTTAATCGTGGGTTCGAGAGAATGAATAAACTGAAACAACAATTTTTAGAAATTAAAAAAAACACTCCAAAACATGTGCAATGGCTGTTATTGGTTGCGGCATTTATCGTCGTTTCAATAATGCTGCTTTTGTTAATTGGCGGCAAAGATGAAAAAAACGATTTAGGCGCAGCAGAACGCGTCGCATCAGAATTAAAAATCTCACCTGATTCTGTTGCTATTAAAGACATTGAAGTTGGCACAGAAAAATCTGAAACCGTCACATTAACCGCGAACCTGCCAGTAAAAATTGTTGATGTTTCGACAACTGAAATATCTGGGCTGACAGTATCAGACACATGTACAAAAATGGGACAAATTGACTCGGAATTATCTTGTACTATTTTGGTAAAATATGCGCCAACTGCGGCACAAAAAATTGAAACTGCAAAAATCACTGTCAAATGGCATGACGCAGAACAAAGCGAAGATATGACACGCACAAGCGAAATTGATGTAAAACTTAGCGCCAAGGCCGCAGCAACACCTGCGCCCGTTGCCGACGAGAATCCTTTTGTAGCAGAAGAAGAGACACAGGAAGAAGAAATTGTTGAACAAAACGAAACCGAAACACCAGAAGAAGTAGAGGAAGAACCGGCGCCGGTTCCTGTAAAAGAAGAAATCAAACAAGAAATCGAACAGATTGCGCCATCTGTTTCGTTTGAACCGGAATCGAAACCACTGCCAACGATTACAGAAACCTGTTCGGACTTTGCGTTCCCTGGGTACGATAATTCTGGAAATCAAATTGGCTGGATAAAACCCGAAGGTGGCGCATATAAATTCCATCCTTTTTCAGACACAGAATGTAATAACCCAACAGGAATATACAATCCTGATACAGGTTTAATTATGTCTATCAGCGACAAAGGCAAACGCATTGGTTCAGACGCAGACCATGTGGGATACAATGTCATATCATCTGGGGCTGTACCACAACTGTCAAACGCGCCAGAGCCTGTTGTCCGCAATCGCGCCAGACAGTTAAGCACAGAAGAATTAGATCGCAAAGGCAAAGCAGGCAGATTGGGCGCTGACGGAATGACGGCTTTTTCCAGTGGGATTGTCAAACGCGAAACCGATGTTAAATATGAATCAACTGGTGCTGGCACTGTTACTTCATCAGAAATTCGTGACAGACAATTTTTATTGCGTCAATATAAACCAATTCCTGCAACAATTGTATCCGATGTTCGTGCAGACCCCGAAGCGTTGGCAAACAATCATTTGCCTGTACGCGCAACCGTGGACAGAAATGTTTATTCTGATAATGGGCGCAATGTTATAATTCCAACCGGAACATTGTTAATGGGTTATGTGACGGGTAAATTACCGGGGCCATATACAACAATTGGTCGAATGGAAATAAAATGGTATCAATTTATATTGCCAAACGGTGTTGAATTTAATTTTGCTGGCGGCGACAAAGATCCTTTTTCTGGGGATGCCCAGGGTCGCACAGGAATCCCAGGATATGGCAGCACCGATTATTTGGAACAATTCTTTATGCCTATGTTGACAGCAATTGTTCCGGCGGCGGTCAATTTAATTGCGCCAATCAGTGACAAATTTGTTAACCAAATTGATTTGGACAATAATACTGTTGTACAAAGTGGCACAATGCGTTCATCTGAAATGGCAAAGAATGAAATTATAACCGCGTGGAATCAGGTGGCACAAAAAATATTGGTTGATATGATGGACAATACTGTTCCGCCGTTTACAATTGCCGCTGGCACACGTATTACCGTATATTCACCAGTTGATTTAATGGTGACATGTGGCGACCCAGAAGGAGTAAACAAAGGTAAAAAATGCGCAGTTAAAGAGTATGGTTCACAAAGTCGCAGGGACGCGAAGAATGAAGCAACGGTAGATTATACCGATAGTTCGTGGGTTGGACAGGTCCGTTCGTTTAATATCAGCCAATATTGCATAGATGAAAACGGCAAAAAAACAGCAGATCCAAAATGCGCGACTGGCGAATGCGATGGTTATGATTACAGAACAGTTTTGATGTACTGTGAATCATTAAATTATACATCAAAATCCAAAATCAAACAGGAAGCGTATCATGAAAGCGAGGTGCAAAAATATCAAGACACATACGGCACCGAAGGAAATCGCGATGAAGAACAAACGGCTGCATACGAAGAAATGGTTGGAATTGTTCGCGACGAAGACGGGTATGTTGTTAATCCGTATGAACAACAACCGGCCGCTGATGCGGGGCTGACATGCGAAGACGGTACACCACCAGATGCAAATGGATGCTGTACAGGTGAAATATACACCGATATGGGCGACCAAGGATTTAACTGTTGCCCATCAACAGGTGGCGATTGCTTCCCGCCGTTGTTATAAAAAAATAATCGACCCGCCAAATGGCGGGTTTTTAAATGAACAAAAAAACAAACAAAGGAATAAACAAAATGTCATAACAAAAATATATAATTATCGATTCGATTTTTCAGTACGCATAATCGCGTACTTTTTTTAAAAAATTGTAAATATAGCCCCAAAAACCGATTCGTTTTAAAAAACAAAAATTCGAATTCCGAATCAGATTTTCGATTCGCAGTTCAACCAACGGTTGTAATGATTTACAGGAATTAATTCTTGGGCTATATATCAAAAGAATTAAAAAAAACCAAAGGAGAAGAAAAAAATGACACAAACACAATCAATAATAATTGCAGAAAAATTTCAATCAGCAGAACAACTGTGGTTCTGGTTTTTATATTCGCGCGCTGTTCGAAATGACTTTTCACGCGTGCGCGCAAATCCAACACGACGCCCATGTGAAATACTGGATGTAGAAACAATGATAACCAAACTGTATTTGTCTGGAAAACTGACCGATGAACAATTAAATGTTATGAAAAAATATGGCGACAAAAGACGCGCCCCACATCAACACATCTGGAATGAAAATAAAGACGCTGCAAAATGGAAAATCGCAATGGAAGTGTTGGAAAACGCCGCGCAAAAATCTGGTTGGATTGACTAACTAAAAAAGTATAAGGATGTTATTATGATTATTGTTGCGTTTTGCGATAAAACTTCAAAAAAACTGCCGCGCGTATTGTGCAGAAAATTTAAACACACTGCACCAATATGGGTACATAATGATAAAATTATTATGTATCAATTTATAAAAAACAAAAACATAAAAAAAATCGTTTTACAAATGCGCGATTTGAAAATACTGCAAAAATTTGGATGGCGATTTGTGTATATCATTGGTTCGCTGTCACACGACTTTATCAACACAAATGCTGTGACATGTGTGAATTTTACAAAAGCCGCAATTGGTTTAAAAAAGCCCGCGATACAAACACCATTGGCATTGTATAAATATTTAACAAAGTATTAAAAAATCCCCAAACGGGGATTTTTTATTTTGCAAATAATCTGTTATAAACTTTTTGATTTATCTCTGTCGGATATTCGCGAATCAAGAAAGAATTATAATCTTCTTGGATTCCAACAGATGACATATTTTGCAATTCTTTGCGCAAATCGTCCATCTTCTTTTTATCTGCCTTGGGCGCAGTTGCACCTTTTACCGCCAGAACATAAAATGCGTCTGGGCCTGCAACAATCGAATTTTGATTTACAGAATTACGGAACGCCGCAACCAAAACATCTGTTGGTGCACCTGATGCGCGCGAAACATTTGCAGACTTTTTACCAACTAATTTTCCGTTCTGATTCAAATCAACCAGCAATTCGTTTGCACGAACATAGGCCTGCTTTTTCTGTTCTGATTTAGTCCAATCTGAAACCAATGATTTTTTAACATCAGCAAATTCAGCCGTATGCGCAGGATTGATTTTTTCAACACGAACAAAAACAAAACCGTCTTTGGTTTCAATCATTTCACTTTCCAGACCTGCATCCATATCAAACACACGCGCAACCATCATATCTGTCATAACTTTGTCAGACAATTTTGCGTCACGCGCAAATGGCTTGACCGACACATATTTTGCGCTGTGCTTTTTCGCAGCGTCCTGCATTGTGTCACCCGCAATAATATCGTCTTCGATTTTTACAGCGGTGGCATATGCCGCATCATATTTGTCAGGCTGACTTAAATCAGCAGGCACCAATACATAAGACACGCTGCGTGTTTCTGGCACTGTTTGTGGATTTTGTTTATAAAATAATTCCAACTGTTCATCCGAAGGCGTACCGACCTTGAAATCAGAATATTTTACAGTCGCATATTCGATGTCACGTGTGCCATAACGCGCATTGTATGCAGCAGTTAACGCAAATTCAGACACAGGAATTGGTGCAGACATCGCACCTAATACCATCGAACGCAATACC
Organism: uncultured Alphaproteobacteria bacterium; assembly: GCA_904502095.1. Classification (GTDB taxonomy): domain Bacteria; phylum Pseudomonadota; class Alphaproteobacteria; order Rs-D84; family Rs-D84; genus Enterousia. The sequence continues at coordinate 42,622 of CAJGDG010000007.1, read as the reverse complement.
TGATTGCGGATAAAGTCTGCAAATTGCGCCTCTGATAAACCGGAATTATTTAACACAGTATCAAACGCAAATGTCGAAAATTGACCATTGATTTGAAATTCTGGAAATTCGCGAATTTCACGTGCAATTCTGCTGTCGCTGACAACGAACCCTAAATCATTCGCACGGTTAAGCGCCATCTGCTGAGTTGCCAAAGTTTTAAGCACATCTTGATTAAACGCATTTTGTGCCGCAGCATCTGCATAAACAGCACGTTGTTCCGTGCGTGTCATTTGCGCCAATTCGCGCGACTTTTCAGAATTAAATTGCTGGGCTGTGATTTCAGCATCACCAACACGCAACAATGTGTTATCACCAACAGCACCACCGAAAATCCATTCGGCAACGCCCCAACCAACAAACGAAAACGCCAATATGCTGATCAAAATCTTGGCAATTGGTTTTTCTGATGCATTTCTTAAATATTCTAGCATTTGTTCCCCTTTTGCGATACCATAGCAAAACAAGATATAAAAAAGCAATGAAAAAAAGGAGATTTTCAATGAAAATTATCGCCGGAAACTGGAAAATGAACGGAACAAAAGAAAATCTGATAAAAATGATTCATGACTTGTCTGAACTGAGCACAGAAAACAAAATTATTTTGTGCGTTCCTTTTACTATGCTGGACACAGATAGCGGGAAAATATCAATCGGCGCCCAAGATGTCAGCCAACATGCCCATGGGGCCTACACCGGTGAAGTTTCTGCAAAAATGATTGCAGATACAGGCGCAAAATATGTAATTGTTGGGCACAGCGAATGCCGCCAATATCATGGCGACACAAATGACACCGTACGCAAAAAATCAGCACAGGCGTTGGCAAATGGACTAACCCCAATTATATGCGTTGGCGAAACAATGGATGAAAAGCAGGCAGGAAAAACGATGGAAATTATTGAATCTGGCGTGCGTGAATCTGTGCCAACAGACGCATCAGCGGACAATATTATTATCGCGTATGAACCACGCTGGGCAATTGGCGCAGGATTAACGCCAACGCGCGAAGAAATCGCCACAGCACATACTTTGATTGCAAAAACACTGACAGAAATGGGACTGGATGGCGCACCTGTATTATATGGCGCATCAGTCAAAGGCTCTAATGCGGCCGACATTATGTCTGTTACAAATGTAAATGGTGTATTGGTTGGTGGCGCGTCCTTGAAATCGGACGATTTCATACCTATAATAACCAGTGTAAAATAATTGTATAGTACACAAAAATATGGAAAAGAAAATGCAAGATGATAAAGAAGTAAAAATAGAAGAAGTATCTGTGGACGATGCGACAAATACAGCAGAACAGCCAAATCCTGAAATCGAAAAACTGACTGCTCAATTATCAGAAATGAACGATAAATATCTGCGCATCGCTGCGGAACTGGAAAACACGCGCCGCAGAAGTGCGCTGGACGCAGAATCACGCGCCCGCAATCGTGCAATGAGTGTTGCTGAAAAAATATTGCCTGTGATGGACGCGGTGGACGCTGCATTGAAACACAGCCCTGATGATGAAGGAATCAAATCTATGGCGATGGCATTAAACAGCGCATTTGAACAAATTGGCATTACCAAGATTGCGTCCGTTGGACAACCATTGAACCCGGCGCACCATAATGCAATTCAGGTTATCGCTGTTGAAGGTACCGCACCAAACATTATCGTTGATGAAATGCAGTCAGGATATATGTTCGGCGACAATATTTTACGAACTGCAATGGTCGTAGTCGCAAAATAAAAATCCCCAAACGGGGATTTTTATTTGCTTTGTTTTTTGATTATTTGCATTTGGATTATACCGAATACATTAGACACCGTCCAATATAACACCAATCCCGCCGGCATCCACGCAAACATTATCGTGAACAATATCGGCATCCAACGCATTGCACGCTGGGTCTGGGAAACGGCATCATTGGCATTAGACTTTGGTGTTGATGGCGACTGTAAACGCTGTTGCCACCACATCGTTGCACCCATCAATATGGGCAGAATAAAGTATGGGTCCATCGCCGCTAAATCAGATATCCACAAGAAATGTGCATTTCTCATTTGAACGGAAACCAATAACGCTTTATACAATGCAAAGAAAATTGGAATCTGAATCAACATAGGCAAGCAACCTGACATCGGTGATGTTTTGTGCGTTTGATACAACTTCATCATTTCCATTTGCAGACGCATCTTATCATTTGCATACAATTTCTGAATTCGTTGCATTTCCGGTTGCATTTTTTGCATTGCAGCCATATTTACATATGATTTACGCGTCAAAGGCCACATCAACAAACGCAGTAAGATTGTCATAATTATAATCGCAACACCATAATTCATAACAATATGATGTATGCCATTTAAAACCCACAACATCGGACGCGCCAGGAACCAGAACCATCCATAATCAACTGTTTCTGATATACCTTTGATTTTCTGTTCTGCTGTATCCAGAACACTTTGGTCACGTGGGCCGACAAAAATATTTGTTGTGATTGTCACAGTCTGATTTGGCGCAACAGATACCGCGCCTGCCGCCGCGTCTGCAACATATTTGTCACCTGATTTTTTCACACGAATTGTCTGGTCAGGACTGTCAATAGAAACGACTGTTTCCCAGTATTGATCTGCAAAGCCCGCGAAACCATTTGTTGTTGAATATGCGTACGATTTTTTATCCAATGTTTTCCAATACTCTTCTTCGACATCGGAATTAGCATAAACAATCGAACCTGTTTTTAAGCCTGATGAAGACTTCATATCGTTTTCACGAACAATTCGTGCATAAGGTGAAACAGAAAATGTTTTTCCAGAATTATTTTTTATGGTGTCCGTAATTGTTAATACATAACCATCTGCAGACATATTACGGGCAAATTCAACCTTGTCCGAATTACGCCAGTTATAGGAATCGCCCCGACCCGACCAAACAGTTGTTGCAACCGGCGCATTTGTGCCGCTGGCCAACAGACCAACTTCTATAAAATTACCATCGCCAGACAATAATGCAACAGGCGCATCAGAATCTGTAGTTGCTGAAAAATCCGACAACCGGACATTTGATACACGCAACCCCTGGACAGTCGCGTTTAATTTTTCTGATTCAAACCCATATTGTGGAACCGCAGACACATCAAGCGTGCTGACAGTTTCAACAACTTCTGCGTTTTTTGTTTTTGGCGACATAATCGCACCAATCGCCCACCACGCAGCCATAAACACAACAAACCACCACAAAAAGCCGGAAAACATAGACTTTTTATTCGCGGCATTTCTGTTTGCGTTCCACTGATTAAAACCAGAATTTCTATCCATATACTGAACCATATTATTTACCACCTTTTGTTGATTCTAAACATTTACGACGCGCGATATACCAATTTAACAGATACCACGCAATACCGACAGTTATGAAAATATCAGCTACATTAAATGCGGGCCAATGCCAACCGCCAATATGAAAATCCAGGAAATCAACCACCGCACCAAAGCGAATCCGGTCAATTAAATTTCCCAATGCGCCACCAGCAATCACCGCCAAAGGAATTTGTTCATATTTCTTGGCACGCGCAAACAAATAATACAAAATACATCCGATAATAAAACCTGTTGCAACAACCATAATTATCGGCGCACTTTCCCCTAATGCGCGAAACATCGAAAAAGACGCCCCTGGATTCCAAGTAAATACAATATTAAAGAAATCAAATACATGTGCCATCAAATACGGCACCGGCACAACAGACCACGCAGGACCAGACACTGGAACACCACCGGTGATCAAATACAACAGCGCGCCCTTGGTTAATTGGTCTAATAAAATTGCGCCAAATATTACAGACAAAACAAGCCAAAGTTTTTTCATAATTGTCCTTCCTGATTTATACAGGTTGAAATATATCAGTACGGCACAGCAAAAGCAAATGAAATTTAGTCTTGTTTGTCCGAGATAACCGTAGACAGCGCGGCATAATCATCTGCACGCATATCGCCCAACAGCGCTTCTATGTCGCATTCAGGAACGCCTGCTTGTTGCAAAACACTGTAGCCTAAAAAGAAAGACGACTCAATCGTTTCTGGCATTGCAACACTGGCACCTTCGGCAACCAGAATTTTTGAATCTGCCAATGTTCTGGCACGGGCAAAAATATTAACGCGCGGCGCAACAGATTTTATTGTTAAAATAGCCTTGCGTGCAGTTGTGGCATTATCAAGCGCGACAACAACGCTTTTTATTTTGCGAGGCGCCAATCCACATTCAACCAAAACATCACGATTTGTTGAATCGCCATAAACCACATTAAAGCCTTGTTCGCGTCCCATCATAACAGCACTGACATCTAAATCAATAGCAATATACGGTATCATTTGCGCATCCAACATTTGACACACAATTTGTCCGACGCGACCAAAACCACAAACGATTACCTGGGGCGCTATATCATTTTCCTTATCATCGCGGTTTATAAATCGTGTCGGCGCAATTCTGCCTGTGCGTTGCAAATAGCCGTACATCGCCAACAACAACGGCGTCACCATAATAGACAAAATAATTATTGCAGTTAAAATTTCTTTGTGTGACGCAGGAATAATTTCAATACCACTGGACTTCATCGTTTGCAACATCAACAACGCAAACTCCCCGCCCTGGGCCAAAATTAATGCAATCATTATCGACGACGCATTGTCCACACCACGAACGCGCGCAACCATAAACAGCGCAAAGAATTTTATAGCAACTAATCCAATCAATCCACCAAAGACAATATACCATTTCGATAAAACCAATTCTAAATTTAATCCCATGCCCAGCGATATAAAAAACAGCGCCAAAAACAATACAGAATAAGGCGAAATTTCGGCTACTATCTGATGACGATATATTGTTTCAGACATCAACATACCCGCTAAAAACGCACCCAACCCAGCAGGCAACCCCATTAAATCCATCAGCACAGCCCACAAAACAATATTTAATACAATCGCCAACAAAAACGCTTCTTTGGATCGCAAGCGCGCAACCTGGCGCAACAGTGGCGTCATAACAAAGCGGCCAACAATTATAACAGACATAACCAACGCGACCGATATAACCGCAACATCAATTGCAGCAGCACCCAAATTAAAACCTTTCCCTGTAAATACCGGCAACATTGCCAATAATGGGATAGCTAATAAATCTTGGAACAACAAAATAGAAAATGTTTGCCGCCCCATATCTGTATTTAATTGATGCCTGTCGGTCAATAATTGCAAATCAGCAGATGTGCTGGACATTGCCATCAACATCGCAATCATCGCACATCCCATAATCGTCCAATTCGTTAATCCAAACAACAGTGGGAACAACATAACAACCACCATCAAAACCTGGGCTGCACCAAAACCAAAAATTGTTCTGCGCAAACGCCACAGGCGACGCATGTTTATTTCCAACCCAATATTAAACCACAAAAACAATATACCTATATCACCTAAAAGCACCCAAGTATCTGTGACCTGAAACAGGTTTAAAACATATGGCCCAGACAAAACACCCGTCAACAAAAAAGCGACCAACGCGCCAATTTTCGCAGAACGCAACAAATATACCAGCATAAAAACAACTGCAAAAAACAACAGTATCGACAGCGACATTTTCTCTCTCTTGCCTTATCCCAAATAATATGTTTTTTATTATAACAAATTTTTTGCCAGGTGCGCAAATGTTTCTGGTGACAAATTTTCGGCCCGTTCGGTTCCTTGCAAACCAAAATCAGACCAGCAAACGTTTGGCATTATTGCACGAATCATTTTGCGACGCTGGCCAAATAATTTTGCTGTAATCTTTTCGATTTTTTCCAAATCAGATATCTGCGATATTTTGTGCGCGTTTGGAATAATTTGCACAACTGCGCTTTGAACCTTGGGACGCGGAACAAATGCAGTATTTGGAACATCAAATAAAATCTTGCTGTCGGCTATTAATGAAGTCAACACCGCCAAGCGACCATAATGCTCATCGCCTGGGCGCGCAGTAATGCGTTGCGCAACTTCTTTTTGAAACATCAATGTCAAAGATTTTATCTGTTCGCCTTTTGCAATTTTCTGCAACCAACCAATTAATAATTCTGTCCCGACATTGTACGGCAGATTTGCACAAACAGAATACTCTGAAAAACCCAGTTCAGAAAAATTTACACGCAACGCATCATCATAAATTACACTCAAACGACCATCAGATGCATCTGTCACGGCAGATAAAATCGGTTCCGTAGTTTTGTCTTTTTCAATCGCAACCAATTTTTTTGCACCCGCCAATAAAATCGCACGCGTCAAACCTGCTGGCCCGGGACCAACCTCGACAACTGGGATATTTTCAATATCAGGAACACTACGCGCAATCCGCCCTGTTAAATTCAAATCAAACAAAAAGTTTTGACCAAATTGCTTCTTAGGTTCCAATCCACACGCACGCATCATTTCAGACACCGGCGGTAAAGCAGAAACTTTATCCATCATACCGACTTGCGCCCCCCAAACGCCAACGACAATGTGCCATCATCCAGATAATCCAAATCGCCACCCAATGGCACCCCTGACGCCAATTCCGTAAACGCAACATCTGAATTTCCATCCAAAACTGACATAATATAATGCTGGGTCGTTTTGCCTTCGACAGTATTTGGTAACGCAAATATTACTTCCGATATTTTTTCATCAGCAATTCGCGAAGTTAAATTCGATATATTTAAATCCTGAGGCAAAATACCGGCTGCACCAGACAACAACCCACCGATAATATGATAACGACCGTGAAAAACGCTGGATTTTTCCAATGTCCAAACATCAGACAAATCACGCACAACACACAACATACCATTTGCGCGCGCCGCATCACGACAGTATTCGCACGCACCCGCACCACGCGTTGTCAATACGCCACAATTTGGACACGGCGCAACATTTTCAACCGCATCAATTATCGCAGACGCCAACGCAGCGCCACGACCTGTTTTATCCTGTAATATAGACAAAGCAATACGCTGACCGCCACGCATTCCAACACGCGGTAATTTTGCAAATAATTTTATCAATTTTTCTATTTTTGGATTCATAACAACCACACAATACTAATGAAAAACATAACTGTCAATGCCGTTTGTGGTTGCGTTCTGCTTTAATTGTTGGGCTGCCCCATCAGACAAACCATACACACGTACACGATACATGCTGGTTCCTGTAGTTTCAACAATTGCATTTACACCCAATTTATTTTTTACATTTTTTGCCTGATTTGTCGCAGCATTATTTGAAGAAAACGCACCGAATTGAACGCCCGCACCACCTGAACCAGAAACCGTTTTCTGTGGCACGCTGAATTTAGGCGCAGACACAGTTGTTGCCGCGCTGTACGCTTCGGACATTGTCGTTGGCGCAGCCGCAACAGACACAGGCTGTGATTGCGTTTGCGCAGGCACCGCATCTGGCACCACACCATTATTTAGCATCGCAAAACCACGCGTCAACATTTGCGCCGCAACATTGGCACGCACATCTTTGTTTTCCGCCCCCAAGACCACAGACATCAAGTGGTTATTGCCACGATGTGCGGTTGCAACCAGCGAATATTTTGATTTTTTTGTATAGCCAGTCTTCATACCATCGCACCCAGCATACGAAGACAACAAACGATTACCGTTCGTATAGGTTTTGCCGTTGTATGTCCAAGATTTTATACCAAAATAATGCCAATACTGCGGAAAGTGTTTATACACAGCCATCGACAACAACGCAATATCACGCGCAGTTGACATATGGTCATCATTTGGCAGGCCAGACGAATTTTCAAAATTAGTATTAGTTAAACCAATTTCACGTGCAACACGCGTCATCAAATCTGCAAAAGAACCTTCTTTGCCGCCTTTTAAATTTTCGGCCAAAACCCGCGCAACATCATTTGCACTGTACACCGCCAACGCTTTTATCGCATCATCGACCTTTATCTTAGATCCCGCCGCCAACCCCAGTTTTACAGGCTCCGCATTTGCGGCAGATTGCGACACAATCAGATAATCATTTAAATCAAGACGCTTATGTTCCAGCGCATCAAAAGTCAGATACAAAGTCATAATTTTTGTCAGACTGGCTGGATAATTTAACTGATTTGCATTTTCTTGATACAGCACACGACCTGTATCCATATCAGCGACCAAGGCCGCACGATACTGCGCAGCGTTTGCAGACACACATAACAAAAACGCACAAATAAAACTGAAAATCCTTCCCATAAAAATAATATTAATAAAAAAACAAACATTGGGTCAACAATTAAAAAACGCCCAAACGGGCGCTTTTTAATCCAATGTGCGTAAACTGATTTTTTCTTCGTCTACGATAACCAGTTTTCCCATATTTATATTAAATCTGCGAGCCGCATTAAACCCGTCACGCATACCAAACAGTTCGTTGTCATAAATTGGGAAAACCCCACGCAACAAACACAACTGGTTTGCAATCACAGATTCATTACATACTGCAATAACTGGAATATCCGGTTTGCGACACGATATTTCGGAAACAGCCACCGTATCACGCGCAAAAACAACAATTGCTGACGCCTTGTTCAAATACGCCATAGACGCAACAGAACGAGACCAATCGTTTTCAGGAATATTTTCAACACGCGACCAATCATATGGATTCGCAATTGCGTCGCCGTCTGCATAAGACAAAATATTCGACATTGTTTCAATCGCGTTCAACGGATTGATACCAATAGTTGTTTCTTCGGATGTCATTGTAGAGTCCGCACGCAGATACGCCGCATTTGCAACGTCTGTAATTTCTGCACGGGTTGGGAATTCGCTGTTCACCATAGAACCTAACATTTGTGTCGCAACAATTACAGGCTTGTTCATTTTACGACATTCGCGAATAATATGACGCGAAATTGCAGGAACTTCGGCATACGGCACTTCGACCGCCAGGTCACCACGCGCAATCATAATACCGTCAGCAGCCGCAGCAATATCCGTAATACGCGCAACTGCATTTGGACGTTCAATCTTGGCAATAATTTTTATTGGGTGAGATGTGCGTTGTGTAATAAAATCACGCACTTCGGCAACATCTTCAGGTTTTTGAACAAAAGATATCGCAACATAATCTGGATTTTTTGTAATTGCATATTCCAAATCAGCTCTGTCCTTTTTCGTCAGCACAGATGTTGCAATTTCCGTATCAGGCAAATTAAAACCACGGCGCGACCAAATTTCTGTACCACGAACAACAGTTGCTTCGACCCTGTCAGCAGACGCAGAATCAACCTGCATTTCGATTTTTCCATCGTTTAACAAAATTCTGTCACCAACACGCAAAGACCCCAAGACATCCGCATCAGGCAACTGAACACGCGTTTCGTCACCTGGTGTTGGGTCTGTATCGAACACAAATTTTTGACCAATTGTTAAAGGATATTTATCTTCGGTTTTAAAATTACCAATTCTGTGTTTTGGCCCCTGCAAATCAATCATTACCGCGACCGGTGTATTCAATTCGCGCGAAATTTCACGAATTAAATCGATTTTTTTACCCTGAACATCACCTGTATCATGACTGAAATTCAAACGGCACATATTAACGCCGGCAGAAATCATTGCAGACAAAGTCTTTTTATCTTCACATTTTGGGCCAATTGATGCTGTAATTTTTGTATATTTATTCATATCTTTTCCTGTCTAGTTTTGTTTTTCTTGATTTTTGTCTTTTATCATATATCATAAAGTCATCAAATAAACAAGGGGAAAACAGAATGAAACAGGCAAATCATGGCGCAATCGATAACCAGCAACTGGTCAGCATTATCGAAAGAATTGAAAAATTAAACGAAGATACCGCTGCAATCGCCGCAGACATCAAAGAAATATACAGCGAAGCAAAATCTGCTGGCTTTGATCCAAAATACATTCGCCAAATGATACGTCTGCGTAAACTGGACCCAGATGAATTGGACGAAGCGGACGAATTAACACAAATGTACCGCAGCGCATTAGGATTGTAATGAAACAATTTACCAAAATTGTTGAAGATTTTAACTGTGCCCATTGTGGCACAGTTGTTCATGGAAATGGGTACACCAACCATTGCCCAAAATGCCTGTGGTCACGCCATGTCGATAACAATCCCGGCGACCGCAGCGCAACATGTGGCGGAATGATGCGACCAATATCTGTTGAATCAGACGGTGACAGATTTATAGTCACACATAAATGCGAAATATGCGGCAAAGAAAAGCGTCAGCGAACTTCCGATAATGACGATATGGACGCAATAATAGAATTGTCCGCAAATAAATCTTTTATTTTTGGCGCGTAAAATGCGCCTTTTTTAATTGCGTATGCGCTGCATAAATTCCTATACTGACCTTATGCGGGATTGGATTGATAATCAGTGGCAAAACTTATTTTTATACACACCATTTTTAATGGCGTTTGGTGGCGCACTATATTTCAGCCTGTCGTATGAACCAGATTTAGTTTTTGCGCCAATATTTTCTGCAATATTATTTGCATGCCTGTTCATCAAAAGAATTCCAATCATATTACGCGGGCTGTTATTGTTTCTGTTTGGTTTTTGTTATGCTGCTGCTTTTACAAATTTTATTGATACACCTCAAATCAAAAGAAACATTCCAAACTTGAACATTGTTGGCACAGTTGAATCAATTGATTATACAAACGACAAAAATAAAATCTTATTAAATGTCGACGCGAATGACATTCGTGCAGGCAATGGAATTGCAAAAATAAAACTGTCTGCCAAACCAGAAATAAGTTTACCCAACATTGGTGACACTGTTCAGGTCAGCGGCGGCATATTTCGCCCCGCAGGCGCGTATGCATCAGAAACATTTGACTATGCACGATGGGCATATTTTAACAATCTGACCGCAACAGGATATCTAAACGATATTGAAATTATAAATAATGACACAGGTTTTGATATAAACAAACTGCGCAACCATCTGCACAACAAAACAAATTCATTTTTATCAGATGCATTAGTTCTGGGATACAAAAACGCGGTCAGCAAATCAGACAGCGATATTTGGACAGCAACTGGCGTTGGACACATTTGGTCTATCAGCGGATTTCATATGACATTGGTCGGCGGATGGTTGTTCGCAATATTTTATTTATTGTTTCGCAGCATACCATATATAACCAAACGCATACCCGCAAAAATCCCTGCGATGGGATTAAGTTGGATCGGATTGATGTTTTATTTGTTTTTATCTGGCACAGATGTTGCAACCGTTCGTGCATTTTTAATGACAACATTAGTGTTCGCCGCATTTGCATTTGGACGAAACGCTATTTCCATGCGGAATATTGCGTTGGCTTTTTGCTTTATATTTCTATTAAACCCGCACTATGTTATGCAGGCAGGATTCCAATTATCATTTGCTGCGGTGTTTGGGCTGGTATGGCTGTACACAGATGTAAAACCAAAAATGCCGCATAACAAATTATTAAAGATTGTGTATGTTGCAATTTTAACTTCTGTTGCAGCGACGATATTTACCGCGCCATTTGTCGCGATGCATTTCGGACAATTGCCTGCATACAGTTTATTTGGCAACTTGATTTTACTGCCTGTATTTTCTGTTGCGATTATGCCACTGATTTTAATTGGAACAATTACAGCAAACTTTAATTTGTTTGCACCCATTGAACTGGCGCATTTGATATATGACAAAACTTTTAAAATCGCAGATTGGATTGCGCAATTACCAATGGCAACTATTGACACTCCGCATATCGGAAACATGGCTGCAATTTTATTTATATTGGCATTTATTTCTTTGATACTAATAAAACCAATAAAGATAAAAATAAATTACATTTTGTTTGTTGTGTTTATTGGACTGGGACTGATAAGCATTTATACCACACCAAAGCCCGTATTCTTTGCGACACACGACCACGAACTTGTTGGATTTGTGACAGAAAATAATACTCTGGAATTTAATAAATCACGGGCGTCAAATCATTATTTTGCATTTGATACTTGGAAGAATATTATCAATCAAGACATCGACACGCCGAACAGTCGGCGCAAACACAACAAAGGCGTTTACACATACAAAACGGACAACTTTAATTTGGTATATATTCAAAAGTTTGTGCCGCTGATGAAAAATATATCTGATTTATGCAATGATGATAGCACAGATTTTATTGTGTCTTATTTTGATATAGATGCACCAAACTGCAATCACAAAATCCTGCGTGATGGGCTAATTATATATCCAGATAAAATGATTAAATATATTAAACACGAACGCCGTTGGCATTAATAATCTGCACGCATAAAATACAATCCACTGGCCGGCGCAGTTGGGCCCGCCGCGCTACGATTTTTTGCTGCAAACACTGCATCAATATCGTACGGTTTTCCCAGACCAACTTCTATCAAAGTGCCAACAATATTACGCACCATATGATGCAAAAAAGAACGCGCAGAAAATTCAAAAACTATTTCATCACCATTTTGCGTAATTTCGATTTTATCCAATGTTTTTATCGGAGACTTTGCCTGACATTCAGATGCACGAAAACTGGTAAAATCATGATTACCAACCATTTTTTCCGCAGCCGCACGCATCGCATCAACATCTAATTTTCTTGGCACCCAACAAACACGATTTTTATTTAACACAGGCATTGCGCTGCGATTTAAAACAATGTATTTATAATGACGCGCAATACAATTAAAACGCGCATTAAAATCATCTGATACAATTTCACAGTTCAAAACTGCGACAGGCTTGTTTTTTAAATAAAAATTTAAGGCACGCGTAACTGTTTCTGCGCTGTGTTCGCCATCGATATCAAAATGCGCAGCCATCGCAACAGCGTGCACCCCACTGTCTGTTCGACCAGCCGCAATAACATCTGGGCGCGCGCCACAAAATTTCTCTATCGCGTCTTTTATTAACGACTGCACAGATGGTCCTTGGCGGTTTTCCTGCCAGCCAATTAAATCTGTGCCATCATATTCTAAAATTACTTTGTATCGTGCCATTAATTTATCGTGTTTTTTGTTTTTCTTTCAGCATTTGTGCCAAAACGAAATTCGATGTCGAAAAAGATTTACATGTATCTGTCGCAGAAACAACCGGAGCACCATTAATAAAAATGTCTGCCAAATTGCCATTAAAACAAAAATAAAAACCTTCTTCTATCAAACAGAAAGCACAATTTTCGCACTTACGCTCTATTCGTTTTACCATATTATTTTACCTTTGACTTATACTGTTCATGAAATTGAAAACGATTACACCACGCGTTATAAGGCACACGTTCTGGCCCACGCAACAGCAATGTAAGCCACGAACCATACATACAAACACGATTGTTATTTTCCCAAGCGTGCCATTTGCAATACATGCACCATTCCGGCATTTTTGCTCTATTTTCTGAACTCATATTTAAACTCCTATGTTAACCTCGTATTTTTTGCTGATTTATCGCACAAAAACGCTTACACCAACCATCTGGTCTGACTGGACGCGCGCCAAGAAAGAAACGCACAAAACGATTTGGATACTCGCATTTGAAGCCACCTTTGCAGCTACTTGAAGAATATTTGCAATTTATACAATTTTCGCATTTTTCTATTATTCCAATAATATCTATACTCATTTCTATTATTCACCTATGTTAATTTTTGCACCACGCAGACCGTTTATAAAACTTTTCCAATCCATAGGCTTTTTCCCGGCCGGCTGCAATTGCAAAACTTCCAATTTTCCGTCTTTTAATTTGGTGGATAAAATTTTTACATCCACACCATTTATTTTTGTGCGCCCCGCACCCAATGCGCGCACCTGATTGTGCACAGCCGCATCACCACGCGACCAATCAATCAATTCATCAATACCCGTCCATTTCTTGGTGTATGTTGGCGTACCTGTTTGTGGCACAGCGTGAAACGCGGTTGGATTTGCCAAAAATTCTGTCAGCATTTCAGATGCGATTTTTGAAACCTTGGATTCTATATCATCATTTGTATCATCAATACCAATATCAAATTCACGGCATTGATAAATATCGCCGGCATCCATTTCAGGCGTCACCTGCATCAAACAAACAGCTGATTTGGTGTCGCCGTTATAAATTGCACTGCGTATTGGAGATGGCCCGCGATATAACGGTAACAAACTGGGATGAATATTTACAACAGGCGCAGAATTCAATACATTATCACGCAAAATAACACCATACGAAATAACAACAATCATATCTGGTGAATAATTATATTCATTGATATTCGTATGCAATGGAAACCCGTTTTCAACAGCCCAATTATGTACAGGCGACGGGGTTAAAACCTGTTTGCGTCCCACAGGCTTTGGCGCACGCGTAAACACAGCCATAATTTCATGACCGGCATTTTTTATTGCTTCAAAAATCGGCACGACAAAAGCGTTCGTACCCATCAACACTAATTTCATTTGCGTTTTTTTACCTTTCTCATAACCATTTCGCGTTTTACCGATGGCAAATAATCAACAAACAGTTTGCCATCCAGATGGTCTGTTTCATGCTGAACAATTCGTGCAGGCACACCCGACATTTCGGCCATTTTTTTATCGCCATTTTCGTCTGTCCATTCAACCGTCACAGACTTTGGTCGTGAAACATTGGCGTATACTGGCAGCCCATCATTACCCAAAACAGATAAACACCCCTCTTCCATTGTGCAAAGCGCGTCGCTGCGTGATAAAATTGTCGGATTTATCATACGATACACAGTTTCAGTATCTGGGTCCATCATAACCAAAAAGCGCGACAAAATACCAACCTGGGGCGCCGCAAGACCAACACCGTTTTGTTCGCGCATCATATTTACCATTTCATCCATTGTCGCCAATAAATCTGGCGTAATATCAGACACAGGCGCACAAGTTGTACGCAAAACTAAATCCCCACAAAGTTTCATTTGCAACATTTATAAAACCTCTTATAATTAATCATAGCAAAGGATTAGGAAATGACAACTTATATTTTTGTATTATTAGGAATTATTATTATTTTACTGCTAGCTATTCTGGGGCGCAGGCCGACTGTTGATATATCTGCCCTGCGCGAAGACAATGCCAGACTGCGCGAAAGGCTGGCTGAACGGCTGGGCGCACTGTCACAAAACGCAATCGAACTGAAAAACATCAGCGGCGACATTGCTAACTTTAAAAACATCTTGATGGGGAACAAACAGGCGCGCGGGACATTTGGCGAACGCCAACTGGAAGATTTGGTTCGCGATATAATGCCGCCTGAAACATACGCTTTTCAATGCGTACTGGACACGGGCGTGCGACCTGACTGCATAATCCGTCTGCCATACCCACCAGGCGACATGATAATAGACAGCAAATTCCCACTGGAAAGCTATAACCGTATGATGAGCGATACAACGGACGGCGGCGCACGCAAGCAGTTTGAACTGGATGTACGCAAACATATTGATGCAATCGGCGAAAAATATATTATCGCAGGTCAAACCGCAGAATCTGCAATGATGTTTATTGCATCCGAATCCATTTTCGAAACATTGCATCGTGAATTTCCAAATACGATTGAATACGCTGCACGCAAAAAAGTATTTATTGTTTCGCCATCTACTTTGTGGGCAACATTAAATACCATACGCGCAGTATTGTCTGACATAAAAATCAAACGCGTTGCAGGCAAAATAAAAAAAGAACTGGATTTATTATTGACTGATTTATCGCGCTTGTCTGACCGCGCAGGCAATGTTGCACGACACTTTGGTCAAATAGAAAATGATATTGAACAACTGCAAACATCAGTTGCAAAAATCACACCACGCGCTGAAAAATTACGCGATATGGATTTCGGCGAAGAATAAAAAATCCCCAAATGGGGATTTTTATTTGCGCCATTTTGGTTTCCATCTGCGCGCACGTTCAACCAACACAAACAATGCGGGCGTCAATGTAAATGTAAACAACAAACTGGCCAACATACCACCAATCATAACTGCACCCATCGCGACCTTCATACCGTCAATAGACCATAATTGTGGCACCATACCTGCAATAACAGCAATAGATGTCATTAACACCATATTCTTTCTGTCTGACAATTCTGCCCACAACGCATCAAAGACTTTTTCGCCTTTGTTGATTCGAACAATCGTTGGTTCCAGCACCAAAATATTATTGTTAACCACCAAACCAACCAACATAACGAATGCCAACATCGCACCAATATTCATTGTAGCACCAGACAAGAACATCATGATAAATACGCCTGTAAAACTTGTCAAAATAGATGTAGCAATCGTAAATGGATGCGCCAAAGAATTCAAAATTGCAGCCAACAACATAAATGTCAAAACTGTCGCCAGCAAAAATGCCTTGCCGATTTCTTTGGTGCTTTCTGCCTGATGTTCAGACATACCGCCAAATTCTGCATAATAACCTGGCGCCCAATCTATTTTATCTAATTCTGCCTGTAATTTTGCCTGAACTGGCCCCATAGTAGATTTACCAATATTGATATCGATTTCCGTATATCTGTTTTTGTCTTTACGGCGGATTTCAGGGGTTGCACGCGCTGTTTTAATTTCACCCAACGACGATAATGGCACCATACCTTTTTGTGAATTTACATACACATTATCAAACAGGCCTGCATTTTTAAATGGCTTTGCAAATTCCAAAACAATCGGATATTCTTCGCCAGCTTCTTTATAATTATAATCGTCATTTCCAAATAATGCAGTACGCAATGTTGTTCCTGCATATGCGTTTTGTACACCCCAGAAATTCATTTGTTCTTCGTTTGGAACAAACTGGGTTTCCATCGCAGGTTCCTGTTGCGCACGAACAGCCGATTGAACCTCAGGAATTTTATTTGCAATTTCGATAATCTGGTTTGCGTAATTTTCACGCACAGCATCGTTTTCACCAAACACATTTAAAACCAAATCAGAAGATGTCCCGGCAGAATGCGCTTCGCCTGCACGAATTTGAATTTCTGCGTCTGAAATATCTGCAATGCGCGGCAGAATTTTTTGCGCTAAAAATTTATCAGATATATTTCGTTCAGACACATCGACCAATTCGACCGTCACAGAAATATTTTGCAAACCGCGTTCGCCAATTTTTACTGTTGTGGATTTTACTTCTGGGAATTCAGTTAATCTGGATTCAATCTGTTTTGCAATTGATTCAGATTTTTCAAATGTAGAGCCCATTGGCGCACGCGCTGTAATGGTTATTTCGTTCGCATCTGTTGATGGCGAAAATTCATTACCAACAAACTTCATTAAATTGGTTGATGCAATAAATATTACAACAGCCCCCAACACAACGCGCCACGGATGTGCAAATTGATATTTAAACCAACGGTACAACCAACTGTGTTCCAATGTTGCGCGTTCGGCTTTGACTGTCTGTTTCTTTTCTTTTTTCTTGTCCCCAGTCAAACGCAAGAACTTTGCAATCATCATCGGAGTCAAAGTAAAAGAAAACATCAAAGACAACAATGTCAAATACACAACAGTCATACCAAACTGAACCATAAACTGACCAACAATACCGCCCATAAACGCCAAAGGCAAGAACACCACAACATTTGTTCCAACACCCGCCAAGACAGAAACAGCTACTTTTTTGGTTCCATCAATCGCAGCGTCTTCTGGTTTTTTGCCAGCGTGCATTTCTTGTAATGCTGATTCAATCAAAATAATCGCATTCGACACCAATGTTCCCAATGCAGATGAATATGCCAACAAAGTTAATGCATTAATCGTGAAATTATCCGCATCCATAAAGAAGAAACCAGCAATCAATGACGCAGGAATAACAACACCTGCAATAATTGTAGAACGCCAATTGCGTGTAAATACTAACAGCACTAATACTGTCAGCAAAATACCCAATATAATGCTGTTGATTGTGCTGTTTGTTTCATCAGAAACCGCAATCGAAGAATCAGACGAAATTAACATCGTCGCGTCTGGGAAACGTGATTTTAAGTCCGATGTCAACGCAGGCATTTTTTCACGCAACGCATTTGAAATATTAATCGCATTGCCGTCTGATGATTTTACAACAGAAGCAACAACAACAGATTCGCCATTATAACGCGCACCATTTTCAACATCACGCGCAGCATCTGTAATTTGTGCGACATCTGATAATTTAAAAATATTTCCTTCGACTGTTGTCAGACGCAGATTTGCAATTTCATCAATAGATGCAAATTCACCGATAAAACGAACATTTGATGAATCGCGACTTGTTTCAATTTTTCCACCAGGAACATTTAAGTTATGCGCCCCCAAGGCCGATACAACATCCATTACAGTCACGCCATTTGCCGCCATTGAATCAGGATTCATCTGAATACGAATTGCGCGTTGCAAACCACCAAACACGGACACACTGGCCACACCTGGAATCGCTGTGATTTTATTAGACAAAACATCATCAACATATTCTTCAACATCACGCGCATCTGCGCCTTGGATTACAATGTCAACCACCGATTCCTGCAAAGGGTTTAACTTTTCAACAACAGGTTGATTCATATCTTCTGGGAATTCAGAAATCAGCGCATCTAATTTAGTTTTTATTTCAGTTGCTTTGTCATTAACATTTACACCCAGATTAAATTCAGCCATTACATAACCGCTGTTTTCATAACCATACGATGTAATTGTTTTTAATTCGGACACTTCGGACATAGCGTCTTCAGCGCGTTTAATGATTTGTGATTCTATTTCTTCGGGCGACGCACCAGGATACACAAATGTCGCAGTCACCATTGGGAAATCCAATGCAGGGGTGCGCTCAATATTCATATTAGGAAACGATACGAACCCCAATACAACCCATAATAAAACAAACATCAATGTTGTAATTGGTCTGCGTACGAAAAACTTTAACATATCTGTGTCCTTTTTTCTTTCAGTTATTATTTGTTGTATTTAACTTTGTCGCCTGCATTTACCTTGGATAAAATGACAATGTCGCCATTATGCAAACCATCGGTTATATATGCAGTTTCAGAATCTTGACGCGCAACCGTCACATTACGAACAGTCGCAACACCGTTTTCATTGACTAAAACTGTACCATCCGTGATTGCATATAATGGCACGAAAAATCCATGTGCTGAAAATTCTGCAAAGTGCAACCCATCTGCAACACCATTTGTGCGAACAACAAACATACCGCTGTCTAAATCGATATCACTGGACACAGATTTAATTGTGCCATTGCCTATTTTCCAGCCTGCGCGCAATTTAGATGCACGATCACCAGAAACATATGCACGATTGTTTTTTACCGCCAACGGCTCGTACAAAACACCACTTTTTTCCGTCACAACAATCGCTTCGATTGGCGCACCTGTATCCGCTGCAACGCGCGACGCATTAAAAACATAGCGCGCATTTTCAGATGCAACCGCAGCGAAACGGAACGCGACCCAAAATACCATTACCGCAACCAGCACCAAAAAAAACAAGTGCTTTATTCTTTTTGATTTAAGAGTTTTTTGTATTTTATCCATTTTTTATTCACCTAACTTTTTTACCGATTCTGCTGACATTAAAATTTTGTATTTTGTATTAAGCAACGCAATATCCAACTGATACAAACCTGCGGAAACATCCGCCAATTCAACCGCAGATGTTTGACCAGATGCGAAACGATTTTGTGACAAAGTATATGTTTTTGCCGCCAAATCGCGCGCGTTTTTCAATGTGGACAAATTGTCGCGCAGACGATTATATTGACGCACTGCATTGTCATATTGTTCTGTTGTGATTTTCTTTGCCAAATCCAAATCTTCTTGTGCGGCAACAGCGTTCATCGCTTCGACTGTTGCATTTGCGCGATTTACACCACCAGAAAAAATAGGAACCTGTAATGCCAATCCCCAATATGCAGACTGACTGCCTTTTTTATCAAACAAATGCCCCACGTCACCCGACAAAGAAGAATAAGTATAAGATGCTGTTGCCGCCAATGTTGGATATGCACCCGCGCGTTTAGAACGCGCTGCACGTTCATACATATTTACCTGTTCTGACAAGATTTCCCATTGTGGCGTTGTTTTTAATTCTCCTGCTGTCAGTTCTTCAAATTTTGATGGGAACGCGTCTGTTAAAACCAGTTCCTCGTTAACATCAATGTCAGCCATAATCTTTAACATTCTGTGCGCAGTATCACGATTGAATTTCGCATCAGAAACATTAATTTCTTTGGCCGCGATATCAGATTCAATTTTCAACAAATTGCTGCGATTAGCACGTCCCGCAGATGTCAGTTTCTTTCTTGCTGCACGGGCATTTGCTAAATCTTGTTCTGATAACTTTACAATTTCGTCTGTCATTTTTGCGGTCCAATACAAATCTGCCGCCGCATAACGAACTTCACGAAGCGTCATTTCTTTGGACTTTTCAGACATTTTTATCGCAGACTTTACAGATTTTACCGCATTACCAATTTTACCAAATGTATATATCGGCTGGGTCAAAGACAGGCCTGCCTGGAAAATGTTATCAGGCATCTCAAACGAAACAGATTGGTCTTTTAATGTTTCTGAAATCAGTCCGCCCAATGCTGGTGGCAAATCTATCTTGCTGGATTCAGATGGGTTTTCAACATTTATCAAATTCATATACGATGCCGAACCTTCTAATTTAAACCAGCGGTTCGCATTTGCTGCATCCAGTGACGCCTCTGCCTTTTTAAGGTTTGCATCCGCCTTTTTCAAATCGTGCGATGCCGCAACCACCATACCAATCGCATCATTAAACGACAAATCCAATGCGACAGATGGCGACACAAACACGCCTGCAAACAAAGCCGCAAAAGCAGATAACAGTTTAAAACTATGCATTATCAGACTCCATATTACTTAAAACATCACTTAATGTACGCAACGCATCCGTCAGACGCTTTTCTTCGGACGCAGACAAATTCGCAAACATTGCTTCTATGCCAGAACGAAACAAATCCATTGCGCGCACTGCTAATTCAGCCCCACTGGGCGACACACAATACCAAGTATTTCGACGATCGTTATCATCAGTCGTACGAACAACCATACCATCGCGTTCTAATTTACGAAATGCCGCGCACAAATTTGGCGCAGACACATGTTCACGACGCGCGATATCTTTTAACTTGGCGCGTCCACCATTGTGCAAACGCACCAAAATAGACACCAACTGACGCGGATAGCCGGTTGATTCCATCCGATTTGGACGCAATCTATCGGCCAACTTATCCAGTGTCCAAATATTTTTTTCCATCAAAGCAACAAATTCCTTGCGTTGCATTTTTACCTCCTATATAATAGGCTTGAAGTGCAGATTTGTTAAAAAGCTTAATTATTATATTTTTTAACAAAATAATTTCAAGTAAAAAATTTCAAATAAAAATATTATTGCTTTTTATCAAAAGATGGTTATAATCATTTTCGCTATTGGGGTGTCGTCTAATGGTAGGACAAGAGATTTTGGTTCTCTTTATCATGGTTCGAATCCGTGCGCCCCAACCATAGTTAACAAAATGTCCTTCGGGGCATTTTTTTGTTTGAAATATAAGGGTTTGGCGAGTTCGAAAGTCTGATTTTGAAATTTTATGTTCTTGCTGACACTTTCGAACTAGCAATAATCTTATAAAACCAATCAAACATTGCTAAGAATAGTCTTTTTATTCAAAATGGTTGGGGTGTGCGGGCGAAAAGGTTATAATTAAACGAATATATAACTTACTATTTTTGCGTATTTATTTTTATTGGAGGAAAACATTCGCCACCATTTTTCGGACAACAGTTAAAACCTTCGCGTCCCATATCTGTGTAAATTTCGTCCGTACAACATCCATTTATATCAGGAACAGAACCGTCATCACATTTAACTTCGGTTGGTTCAGAAGCATCATATTCAGAATCCGTTTGTGTATCTACGTCACCCGTACCATCAATAACACATTTAGTTTCGTATTCGGCTTCAACAACTTTTAATTGATTATTCAAATCTTTAATTTTATTTTTCAATTCTCTACATTCTTGTCCAGTACCAGATTCTTCTAATTTTTTTATAGCATCACTAAGTGCACCGGCAAACATAGGATTACATATAAAACAACTGACAAGAACAATTATTATTTTTTTCATTTTCTCTCTCCATATTTGTGGATATTATATCACAAAAACAGCACAATAACAACTCGCGTTTCGCCCGCACACCCCAACCAATATTCAAACGCACCCTTGTGGTGCGTTTTAATATTGGCTTTGTTGCGCCCATTTGATTTGAAACATCGTCCGCCTTTGGCGTGACAGGTTCGACTATGAGTAAGCGAAAACAAGCCTTGCGTAGTTTGAGCGCTAACGAATGCCCCGCAGGTCTATTGACCGAGGGAATTGAGTGCGCCACACCCCCCCCAACCTGGGGTGTTTGTTTTTGTGTAGACTGTGTGATATAATCAATCTTAGAGAAAAACATATACAGACAATCGGAAAAATATGAATATCAAAACAATAAAATTTAATGACGCAATCGCTAAGGCAAACAAGCAAAAGATTGTTTTATACCATATACTTTCGCCAATCAGCGAACAGGAATTTAATAAAATTCAACAAAACGGATATTTCAATCCATCTAAAAATGCGTTGGGCGGACAAAGCAATGGATATTACTTCTTTACAACGCGCGTTGGCGCAGAAAACCATATAAAAAGCAATCAAAACTCATGGGATTTTAACGACAACAAAACTGCATATATCATAGAATCAGAAATAGATTTAAGCGATGTAAAATATCCGACTTGGAAATTAGATACCGAGGCTATGCAGGACTTTTTATTCGATATGATTTATGATGCAGCAAAAAATAAAGAGATAAAAATCAACAACCTGCGCATCACTGCAGGCGACAAAAAAACACTTAACATTTTTAAGAACGAAAAAATTTCGCGGGTTAAAGATTTTTGCGCCAACGACCATTCGGGCACAGTCGAACAAGTATCAGATTTTTTGTATCGCAACGATAAAAACTTTCAGCAACAATACGACAAATTGTTGTCAGATGTGTTTCTGGGCGTTGGTGAAAATCTGGAATTATATGCTGTAAAAACAGCAAACAAACAAAAAATAACCAACATAACAAAAATAGAAAACAAAACTGACGCGCCTGCACCAAACAAAAATTCACAAATCAATAAATTTATGTCCCGATACGGAAACAGACGCAGATAAAAAAACACCCAAACGGGTGTTTTTTTATTTTTGGTTTTGTTTCAGACCAGCAAACGCATATGTAAAGAATACGCCATTGGTCGGGCATATAGAACAGTTAATATTCAAAAAAATAGCGACACATACCGTTTACTATCCCATCATAAATCACGGTAGCGCGTGACACATCCTGATTATTTGTTGCCTGCAAAATACAATTTTGCATATTCTGTCACCAAGCACACGCCCAGTCCACGAACCCCCAACTTGGCCCAATGCCAATCAGCCGTCGCAATATCTTGCGCAAAATCACAAAAACAGGCACCTTCCCAATCAACGAATCCGACAATATTAAAATCATCATCCATTAAAAAATTCTGGCCAATATCGTTATGAAACCATCCGTACATAAAGGCCGGCTTGGCCTTTGCGTCTGGTTTTAAGTCACTGATTTCAGGCGCATCACACTGACCGATTTTATACATAAAATTCGCTAGTTGTTTTGCAATCTTTTCACGATTAGCAGTGACACCCCCCGGTTCAAAGTCGCATATTAATTTGCCAGGAACAAATTCTTGCCGGCGAATAATAATATCTTTGTACGGAATCAGTTCTGTTTTTGGAATACGAATTGGCGAAACAGACATCAGCGCATTAGCAATACGCACTTCGCGCTTTGTCTTTTCAACCGCATTTTCGCGCAACGGGAATTTAAACACATGACGATCATTTAACAACACAACCAAATTATGACAACCAACACCCAGCGCGAACTTTAACTTTTTTACACCGCCATCATTTTGTTTTGCCCAATTGCGCACCCAACGAATATATTCGAACGACTGCGGAAAACGCACAATATTTCGAACCTTGGTGCGACGCGCGCGTCCCGGGACAAATCCGCTGACTATTTTTGCAAAATAACGTCTGTAATCCATAAACTAACCCTTTTATAAAAATATAATAAAAAAACATGTATAAACTTTCAATTGAAAAAGAAATTATTTGTGTATATGATTTAATACAAGCTCCCATCGTCTAGCGGTTAGGACATCAGATTCTCATTCTGGCAACACGGGTTCGATTCCCGTTGGGAGTGCCAAGTTTAAACATAACCGTGCTGGAAACGGGTTAACTTGTGACGCGAACCGCCCTGCCTATGTTTTTTTGTTGACATTTTTATTATTTGTGCGAACATATAAAAACAAACAATGGATTCCATTATGAAAAAAGAAAATATAAAAAAAGGATTTTTGCATATTGCCGCAACAGGAACAATCGCTACCTTGATTGTCAGCGCTATATATGCCGTTATATCGGATTTAGACAAGCCGACTTTTTCTCCTTTGGATGCAAAAAACGCACGCGCCCAACTTGACGATGCATACCAAGAACGTTATCAAATACTGGGGCACGCCTATGATGCAGCCAGAGATATCGCAACAAAAAAAGCAGCATTGGATTTAGGGTACGATGAAATAGACAAGTTTTATGAAACATACCCATCAGAAGCGCGCGCCGATTCATTAGAAAACGCAATTGAAAAAAATGCGCTAAATTTATTTAACGAATACTTTGTACATGCATCGGGCGTAAAAGCAGCGGACGAAAACATAAGAAAAAAAGCAGAATATGTAAAAAAATTAGAACAAGACAGTATCGCATCTGCAAAACATTCTGCGACACCGACACATGAAAACTTTAAACGGAATTGGAATAAAATAAAAAAACATTTTGAAAAAACACGCTAAAAAAACGCCCAAACGGGCGTTTTTTAACCGTTATTATTGCAATAAATTACGGGCAGATTCCAATAAATCAATCGCCGCATCAACCGCCGACAAATCAACCGATGGTGCCACGACAACCGGCTGATCTACAACGGCAGCTGGCACAGACACCTGTACAGTATCCGGCAATGCGTCCGTCGCAGCGACAGGTAAACTCCCTTCGCGCAACATTTTCTTTACGCCTGCAATTGTCATGCCATGCGTGTACAACAAATCTTTGATTACGATTAATTTTTCAACTGTTTCTGCACGATAATATCTGCGACCGCCTGCGCCGGTGGTCGGGCGCACCGCCGTTGGAAATTGTTTTTCCCAATAGCGCAATGTGTGCGCCGGCACAGACAGCCGCTTTGACAAATCGTTTATAGAAACAAAATACTCACTACTTTCCACTGCACACACCCATTATTCTGAAACAACCGCGGTATTTGTATCTGCTGCATCAGATTCAACAACCGCGTCTTCGGACGCGCCTTCGATTGCAATCGCAGACACAACCTTTTCGTTTTCGGCTGTACGGAACAGCGTGACACCAGCAGTCGAACGGCCCGCGATACGAACGTCATGTACAGGCGTACGAATAATTTTACCACCGTCTGTCACCATGATAATATCTTGGTCATTTGTCACAGGGAACGAACCCGCAACCGCAGTGTTTTTGCCACCCAATTTAATATTAGCAAAACCGCCACCGCCACGATGCGTTAAACGATATTCGTATGAGCTGGTGCGTTTACCAAAACCATTTTCAGAAATCGTCAAAATAAATTCTTCGCGCGCGGCCAATTCTGCCATTTTTGCATCATCCAAAACCAATGTTGTTTCTTCTTCGTCTGTTGACGCTTCTTCTTCGATACCGGTTTCAGCACGACGCGCAGCACGCGATTGTTTAATATACGCAGCACGAACAGCAGAATCAGATTCCCCATGGTTCAACATCGCCATACCGATAATTCTGTCGTCTTTGCCCAATGTAATACCACGAACACCAGTCGAATTGCGGCCAGCAAAGATACGAATTTCTGGCACAGCAAATCTGATCGCACGACCACGATATGTTGTCAGCAAAACATCTTGATCTTCGGCACACGGCAGAACAGAAATCAAACTGTCACCTTCGTCCAATTTCATTGCAATTTTACCGTTTGCACGAATAGAGTCAAAATCACTCATACGATTGCGACGAACGGTGCCAGACGCTGTTGCAAACATCAAGAATTGTTCTTTGTCAGATTCTTTTGCACGTTCTGCATCTTCTTCTGGAACAGGCAAGATTGCCGTGATTGTTTCGCCCTGCGCCAACGGCAACAGGTTAATCAACGGACGTCCCTTGGCCGCAGCGGCCGCTTCGGGTAATTTATATGTTTTTAATTTATAGCACAATCCCTTGGAGCTAAAGAACAGCAATGGCGTATGCGTATTTGCAACAAACACCTGAACAACATAGTCGTCTTCTTTGGTCGCCATCGCATTGCGTCCTTTGCCACCACGTTTTTGTGCACGATATGTATCCAATGCGACACGCTTGATATAGCCTGTATTAGATACGGTCACAACCATATCTTCACGCGCAATCAAGTCTTCGATATCAATATCGATTTCTGCATCAGAAATTTCTGTACGACGAGGAGACGCCCAATTATCACGCACAGCAATTGTTTCATCGCGGATAATCTGAGTAATGCGTTCCGCACTGCCCAAGATTTCCAGCAAATCACGAATTGTTGCACCAAGCGCCGTCAAATCATCGTGGATTTTATCGCGTTCCAGACCTGTCAAACGATGCAATTGCAATTCCAAAATTGCACGCGCCTGATCTTCGGACATATAGAACATACCGTCTTTGTATTCTGTGTTTGGATCGTCAATCAATTGAATATAAGATTCAATATCAGATGCACGCCAACCACGCGCAATTAATGCCTCGCGTGCGGCCTCTGGATTTGGGCTGGACTTTATCAATTCGATAACTTCATCCAAATTACCAACAGCAACAGACAATCCCAACAATGTATGCGCACGATTGCGCGCCTTGTTCAAATCAAAAATTGTACGGCGACGGATAACTTCGCCACGAAATTCAATAAATGCATCCAGCACGCCACGAACATTGAACAACATTGGTCGCCCACGATTCAACGCCATCATATTAACAGGAAAACTGGTTTGCATTTCTGTGTATTGGAACAAATGATTCAACACAACATCTGCAATTGCGTCGCGCTTTAATTCAATAACAATACGCAACCCTTCTTTGGACGATTCATCGCGAATTTCGGAAATACCTTCGATTCTTTTGTCTTTTATCAACTCTGCAATTTTGATAATCATCTGGGCCTTGTTGACCTGATATGGAATTTCATCAACAATAATAGCCTGATGATCACGAAAATCTTCGATATGCGTTTTCGAACGAATAATA
Organism: uncultured Alphaproteobacteria bacterium; assembly: GCA_904502095.1. Lineage (GTDB taxonomy): Bacteria > Pseudomonadota > Alphaproteobacteria > Rs-D84 > Rs-D84 > Enterousia. Next base: position 15,097 of record CAJGDG010000007.1, on the reverse strand, counting down.
ATTGAACCACGACCTGTTGTATGTGCCTTGTACGCACCGGCACGCCCCATAATTATTGCACCTGTTGGGAAATCTGGCCCCGGAATAATAGAAAACAATTCATCATCAGAAACATCTTTGTTGTCCAAAACAGCCAAAATACCATTGCAAATTTCGCCCAGATTATATGTTGGCACATTTGTCGCCATACCAACAGCAATACCCGAACCGCCATTTACCAAAAAGTTTGGAAACTTTGCTGGCAGAACAACCGGTTCCTGCAAAGAACCATCAAAGTTAGGCTGCCAATCAACAGTATCTTTGTCCATATCGTCCATCAGGGTTGCGCCCAGTTTAGACAAGCGCGCTTCGGTATAACGCATGGCCGCAGCTTTGTCCCCATCGCGCGAACCAAAGTTACCCTGCCCCTGGACCAACATTTCGCCCATGGAAAAATCCTGGCCCATACGAACCATCGCTTCGTAAATAGAACTGTCGCCATGCGGATGGTATTTACCCATAACATCACCGACAATACGCGCCGATTTAACAGTCGGTTTAGTCGCAGGCGCAACATCGTTCATAACATACAAAATTCTGCGATGTACCGGCTTGCACCCGTCACGAACATCCGGCAATGCACGATCAACAATAACAGACATCGCATAATCCAAGAAACTGGTACGCATTTCGTGTTCCAACGACGACTGAGGAACGCGGATTTCATTAACTTCATTTATAATTTCTGACATACTACCTTTCCCTATGTTTTTTACATACAAAACATAGCAGATTTTTGCGCTTTGGGTCAAGAAATAAAGCCAAAAAAATAACTTGACAAAAATACACTTTGTGATTACAATAAACACAACAAAATAACAAAGGACAAATAACAATGTTTTTACCATTCTGGAAATTGTTTGCATATATTTTTATATACTATATGATTATCGAAGGCCTGAAATCCGCTGGTTTGATAAAATCTAAATAAAAAGGTTGCGTTTTTATAAAACCTGTGATTAAATAGGTGCACAAACGGATTTTTTCGACGCGCTAAATACGATGCTGCTCTGGCGCAACGAAAACAAAAAAGAAAGTAAAAATATAACGTAAGGACATAAGTCATGGCAACAAAACGTACATATCAACCTTCTAAGACACGTCGTGTTCGCACACACGGTTTTCGTGCAAGAATGGCAACTGCTGGTGGCCGCGATGTTTTGAATCGTCGTCGTGCGGCTGGACGCAAAAGATTAGCTGCAACAGCAGCAAACTAAAAAAACCCCAAACGGGGTTTTTTATTTTTCTTTTTTTTGCTTGACAAACCAGTTTATTGTGCCAACATTTATTTCATGAAAAAAAACATCCGTGAATATCTTGAATTTCTTATAAAAAACCGCCATGTATCTTCTGATATGCACGACGGCGTCGCGGTTTACTTTGTCGAAGACCCAGACGACGAAATACAGGCGATGTTTTTTTCAGAATACTCACACATTGAAGACAAAACTATTTTTTGCAATTATACAATTACCATCAACGATATTGTCGTAGCAGAAACAGCTGCGCCAATTAATCAAAAAAGTTCTAACCCAGATGTCAGCGCAATCAGAAAACTATTAACAATGTGTTCCAACAAAATTATTCGCCAAGAAATACTGGCACAACAAAACGCTTTTTTACGCGCCATAAAAGACCAAAACACCAGAAATTAAATCGCACGGACAACGCGACAAAATGTCACACCATATACAGCCGTCGCACCCGCACGCATCAATACACGGCGCAATTCACCAAAAGTTGCACCAGTCGTCATAACATCGTCAACCAACAAAATTCTTTTGCCACGAACATTTTCTGGTTTCATAACACGGAATACGCCTCTAATATTTTCTGCGCGCTCACGCATATTTTTATGCCCCATATTTTCACGATGGCGGCGTGCAACAGAATCTAAATCCATCTTTAACCCCAACGCACGCGCAATCGGACGCGCCAATAAAGTCGCCTGATTATAGCCACGTTTAAACAAACGCTTGTTCGCCAGCGGCACAGGCATAACAATATCTGCATCAACATCTATATCCCGCAAAGCCCATATCATCGCACGCGACATAAACAAAGCATATTTTGTGCGACCGCCGTGCTTAAACGGCAACATCGACGAACGCGAAGCGTCATCATATACACACGCACTGCGAATCCAATCCAGCTCACAATTACCGGACGCACACACCGGACACAATGGCGCACCACCTAAATCTAAATCTGCCGGAAACGGGTATCCGCATTTCACACACTTTGGATTATCTATCCAATTTATTGCCGCCCAACAATCCACACACAATTGACCATGTGCAGACACCGGCGTATCACACAATGGACACGCCGGCGGAAACAAAAATTCTGTTAATTTTTTGAAAAGTTTTACCACGACATACTTTTATAAGTTTTTTTCCCAACACTGTCACCAAACATATCACGCTTTTGCTGGGTCAACGTCTCATACTGATCACGAGAAATAACACGCAGCACAAAACCCGGCTCATCACGTTGCGACAAAACAGGAACTATACGCTGTTTAGAAACACCGTTATCAGTCAAAACCTGTTCAACAATCGCCAAACGGCGCGCTGCTAATTTTCTGGCATCCGCATCAGTTGTCATATACTGCGGTATTGCGATCTGAATCGCACGCGTTGGACGATTCACAACAATACCTGCATATTCTGTTAACAAAGTGTAATTTGCGCGCGACAACGCAGAATCTTCATTACGGAAATTTATTTTTATTTCCAATGGACGAATTCCACTGCCAGCCTCGGACAAATCAGCCTTGGCCGTAAAACCTTCTATCGAACTGGACATATCGCTGACAACATCAAACGCATCATCCATTTTATATGTCGACAAATGCTTGTTTTCCGACAGGAAAGTTTTTCTGAACGCCTGACGAAGTTGTGTTGGCGACATAGATGTCATATCTTCGCGCGCCGCCGCAACACGTGGTGAAGTGTTTTTTTTCACACTGTGCACGACAACATCTGGTTCGTCATTCATCTCAACGACCATTCTGCGCAATGAAACATTTTGCTTTTCATCCACTGCAACCGTTGTTTTTTCTGCCTGGGCAATCGGCGCAGCAATCACACGGTTCGACACAGTACGAACACTGTCAGACGCGCGACGCTGCAGGTCGTTCAAACGCGCAATTTGCGCATCCAATTCAGACTTTTCCACCACAGAATTTGTCGGCGCAACAGATGCTGTTTGGTCAATTCTCTCCTCTGGCAAAAGGGAATCTGTACGAATCACAGAAAACTCACTAACATTTGGCATACGCAACGCGCTGTCATTTTTTGCCCACAAATCCGCACTGGGACGACGGGGCACCAAAACATCCGAATTTGCCGCAATCTTTTCACCCACATCCGCAGACACAACCGGTGCAGAAACCGCTTTTTTTGCACTGCGCGAAACAACCTTTTTAGTACGGGTTGGCACAGCCTTCTTAACATCATTTTTTGCAGCAACTTTTTCAGTCGCACCAAACGCAGCGCGTGCAGACACGCCACCAGACGCAATGTTAACCACCGGCAAACGCGCACTGGCAAACGCCGGCAACGCAAGCAAAACAGACAATACAGAGATTGTAATACGACGCATTTTCCTTTCCTTCCGTTTCTATCATAGAACAAATGACGAATCGCACGCAAGCAGAAAAATGCGTCAAATTTATTTATTTTGTTATTTCGTCCGCAATCAATTTAACAGCATCGTTTTTTACCAATGCTTTTTGCGCCATTTTTGAAAGTCTGGACGGATTATCAAACAATTCAGACAATGTGGCAGACAGCCATTTAGTCGTAAACCGCGACTGCGCAATTGCAAACCCGCCACCATTTTTTGCAAAACTGTCCGCATTAGCAGCCTGGTCTGGATTAATTCCCAACGGCACCAATATCGCAGGCCGACCAATCGTCTGCAATTCTACAACTGTGCTGGCACCGCTGCGACCAATGACTAAATCTGCGCCAGCAATCGCGCCTGCCATATCATGAACAAACGACAAAACATTAGCATGGATTTTTTTGTCCGCATAAAAGCGCTGCAATTTTTCAACATTTTCCGGACGCGTTTGATGTGTGACAAAAATCTTTTTGTTTTTCATCGCTGACACAGCCCCTGGAACAATATCGTCTAAAATTTGTGCACCCAGCGACCCACCTGTCACCAGCAAACGCGACGCGTTTGGCAATGGCGCACCAGCGTACGATAAAAAGTCTGCGCGCACAGGAAGCCCTGTATAAACTACTCGCGTTGATGAATTTGTTATACCAGAAACCGTTGGAAAGCTGGTCATCAAAGTTTTTACCCAACGCATTGCGAATTTATTCGCACGACCAATCGCCGCATTTTGTTCATGTAAAAATGTAGGCACACCCCAAACATGCGCCGCAAACACAGCCGGCACAGACGCATACCCACCAAACGCAACAACGCGCGCAGGACGCACAAACATAAAACGCACAGTCAACGCCAATGCAGACACGCCAATTTTAAACAAAGCCCACATTTGTTTTATGCGACTTTTTGCGCCGACACCTGACGCCCAAATATGAACAACGCGCGCGCCACGCGGCATATCACGACAAACCATATCACGCACACGACCATCACAAGAAATTGTCACACGATGACCACGCGCAACTAATTCTGTCGCAACACTTAACGCAGGATAAACATGTCCGCCTGTGCCACCTGTTGCAATCCATATTTTCATAACAGAACCCCTTGTTATATTATTTCCATTTATCTTCACGAATAATTGCCAACACCATTCCAAACAGCAAGCAATAAGCAACCAAAGAACTGCCACCATACGAAATAAACGGCAGCGTCATTCCCTTGGGCGCAAACAAATTTAATGTTGTCAGCATATTAAAGCATATTTGCGACGCAAACAGCGCAGCCGTTCCGCCCGCCGCATATAAAACAAATAAATCGCGTGAATTAGTCGCATTTACAATCAATCTGCGAAACACGCAAAATAAAACAACCAACAATCCACACGCCAATATCGCACCCAAATCTTCGGCAATCGCCGCAAAAATAAAGTCAGTATGCGCATCAGGCAAAGACTGCTTTACAAACGCATCATCGCCACTGCCCAGCAATCCACCATGACGAATTGAATTTACAGACTGGTCAACCTGATATGTATCGCCTGAACCTGTAAAGAACGAAATTATTCGACGATGCACGTGCGGCAGTGTAAAGAACGCCACAACCAAACCAAAGAAACCAACGCCCATTAAAACCGGAATTAAAACCAATGGCAAACCTGCAATAAACATCATCGCAGACAAAACCAATCCATACAAAACCGCCGTACCAAAATCGGGATGGAAAAAGATTACAAATTCAACAATACCAAACAGTGCCAGATAATAAGACCAACTTAACCATGTGTCAAAACGCCACGCAGATTTATTAAAGAAAATATTGGCACCATAACGCTCTTTCATCTTGGCCAAGAAATACGCAGTCATTATAACAAAGCCAGGCTTCATAATATCGGCAGGCATAATATTAACAAAACCAAACGACACAAAACGCGCCGAATTATTTATTATATGCGGAGCAACAACAGTTAACGGCAATAACGCCAGACCAAATGCCAGATTTGCGCCCGACAACAACAACACTTGTTTTTTATTTAAAAAACTGGTCCCAAACAAAACAGCCAAACCAATCAGATAAAAAGGTATCGCTTTGACTAAAAAGAAATGCCAACTTTGACCGATGCGTTCCGCTGCAACAGACCCCGCAGACAGCGCAAATATTACCGACAACAAAACCAGCAATAAAATACACCCTAATAGACGGCGGTCTATTTCAAAATACCAACTGGTTAATTTACTTTCGTCACTGCGTTTAATTCTGAACATATCTTTTTACTTTATGCGAATTTCAAGAACACCAGCGCCAAACCAGAGAACAATATAGACAAAACAAAAAAGCGTTCTACTATCTTTGTTTCTGGCCAACCCAGTTCTTCAAAATGATGGTGCAACGGCGCGCGCAAGAACACACGACGGCCTGTACCCGTAATTTTGCGCGTAGCCTTGAAATACATTGTTTGTATAAAAGACGACAACAAAATCAAAACCATCATACCCGCTGCAATACCCATTACTAATTCAGCCTTTAACAGCATCGCAACAGTTCCCATAAAACCGCCCAACGCCAGCGACCCAACATCGCCCATAAATATCGACGCAGGCTTTGCGTTATACCACAAAAATCCCAAAACCGCACCAAACATCGCCCCCAGCGCAGCGTACAGTCCGCTGGCCATTGGTAAAAACATTACCGTATCCATAAAACCAATGCGTGTCGCGCCATACAACGCAACAACTAAAACTATCAACACAGGCATATATAATTTAGACAACATGCCATCCAATCCGTCTGTTATATTAGTGGCGTTCGCACTGCCGCAAATAACAAAGTACGCAAACACATAGTACAACAGCCCCAACGGCAAAATAATTCCTGCACCAATAGATAATGAATATTCCGGAATATACGGCGGCATAGTTTTGTTAATCAGATACGCCAAGATTACAACAAACACACCTTCGGCAATCAGACGCGTCATAGGCGACAGACCATTTGATGCCTTTTTAGATTGAGACACAACTTTTTTATAGTCATCAACAAACCCCAACACCGCAAACATTACCAATGCAGCCAGCGCAATCCAACCTGTTGGATTATACAATGGCATAAACAACAATGAACCCGTCAAAACAGCCAACACAAGTAATATGCCGCCCATTGTTGGTGTTCCAGCCTTCTTACGATGTGCATTTGGTACATTTTCACTGATTGGCTGACCCTTTTTCTGGACAGCGCGCATAAAACGAATAAACGGACGCCCCAGCAACAGCATTATCATAAACGCAACAAAAAAGCCGCCTGCGAATTGAGTCCAACCACTGGCAAAAAACGAAAAATTGTGATTTAAAAAGTAATTAGTCAGCATAAAAAATCCTTTCCTTATGCTGATTATTTTATCACAAAATATTTGATAAACAAATGGTATTATGATTAAAAAACACCACCAACAACAACATTGTTGCTGACCGCCGTCTTTTTAGGCGCAGGATTCGGTTTTTGACCTGGTTTAAAGGCTTCTTGTATAATCGTGCCATCTGGGTCTGCGTTCGCGGCCGCACCACTGCGACGATTAACACGCACAAAATTCATACCGTCAGGAACAGCAAAAGGCTGATTTTTCTGATTTGCCAATGCAGTACGCATAAAGTCTGCAAAAACACGCGCCGCCATATGTGACCCTGCGCCCCGCCCCAATGATTTTGGCGTATCATACCCCAGATAAACACCTGCAATTAAATTCTTGGAAAAACCGACAAACCACACATCTTTGACATCATTTGTTGTGCCTGTTTTACCGGCGATTGTATGACCAGAAACGCGCGCCTGTTTTCCTGTACCACGTTCAACCGCACCCTGTAAAATAGACACCATTTGATACAGACTTTGCGGATCTGACAATGGTTCGCTGTCAGTTTGCGCACTTTTTGGCAACAATTCATCAGACCATTCGATTAAATCTGTCTGCTGGCCATTGATGACATTACCGTATCTGTCTTCGATATAATCGACCAACTTTGGCTTAATTACATGACCACCATTAACAAACGCAGAATACCCCAAAACCAGTTTTTCCAATGTTGTTTCCCCAGACCCCAACGCCATAGACAAATTCATATTTTTCATATCCGCAGGATATACACCAAAACGCTGGGCGACTTCTATTGCTTTTTCTGTTCCAATCTGTTCCACCAAACGCACAGTCGTCACATTGCGCGATGTTTCCAACGACAGACGCAACGGCACATCGCCCAAGAATTTTTTATCGTAATTTTCAGGTTTCCATAATGTGTCATCTTCACGCCAGCCAACAATCGGCGCATCCAACAACATTGTCTGTGGCGACCACCCGCGTTCCAACGCCGCCAGATATACAAACGGCTTTATCGTCGAACCAATTTGACGATATCCCTGGGTTGCGCGGTTAAAAGAACTTTCTGCAAACGAACGGCCACCAACCATTGCGACAACACGCCCTGTATGCGGATTCATCGCAATTAATGCACCTTGTAATTTATCGGTGCGGCCCGCATTAAAAGTATCTAATTCTTTATTCAAAGCATCTGTTGCGGCGCGTTGCAATTCAGGCACAATTGTTGTTTTGATATACAGGCCATCGTTATACAACTTTTCGCGCCCCAAAGTATTTAATAATTGGCGACGAACATCTTCGGCAAAATATTGCAATTCTTCAGACATTTGCGCGGTAAAACCGCTATTGATATTCAGTTGTTCAGCCGCTGCAACATCTGCATCAGACTGGGATACAAACCCCTCCTCGACCATACGGCGCAAGACATAGTTGCGGCGTTCAACTGCGCGGTCACGATTATTTGGCGCCTTGGGCAAAGATGCCAAAAACGCACATTCTGCCAAAGATAATTCACTGACCGGTTTATTAAAATACATCAACGCCGCGGACCCAACGCCATACGCGCGCGCGCCCAGGAATATCTGATTTAAATACAGGGTCATAATATGTTCTTTGGAAAAAGCGCGTTCCAAACGCAATGCCAAAATTGCTTCTTTTATCTTTCTGGAAATTGTGCGGTCAGATGTTAAAAAGAAATTTTTTGCAACCTGCTGGGTAATCGTAGATGCGCCCGACAATGTCGCATCCGCACCAAACATACGCAATGTATTGTTTGCGACCGCACGAATTATGCCCTGGACATCAATGCCGGGGTGTGTCCAGAAATTTTGATCTTCGGCAGCAATAAACGCATTTACTAACTGGGGTGGCATATCAGCATAGTCAATAAACACGCGTCTTTCTTCGGCGTATTCAATCAACAAAGAACCATCAGACGCATATAAACGCGTTGCAACCGGTGGTGCATAGGTTGCCAAACTTTTATAATCGGGCAAATCATTGCCGTAAATCAGCACCAGTCCCGCCAACAATGCGACCGCACCGACAAACGACCAAAAGAAAAAGTTTAAAAAATATCGCCCAATTTTTTTAATTTTCATAGCAAGGCTTATTCTAGAACAAAAAAATCCCAATCGCAAGTGTACTATTATGTTTCATTTTCGTCTGAGTCTTCTACACACTTTGTGCCGTCGCTTGTAAAGTTATCATTACATTCACAATACCCATTACCGACAGTTTTTTCTGAATCGGGATTTTCTTTATATGTCGAATTTGCGGGGCATTTAACACATGCGCCACCGTTTGGATAGTACGGTTCAACACATTTACAACGATTGTTTACATAACCGTCTTTGCCGACAATGACACCGTTGGTATTTGTTGTTTGGAACATTGAATATTCTGGACACAGCATAGACTGATAGAACATTTTTGATATGTTGTCTATGCAATCACCTTCTTTGTCTTCTGAGCAACTTGTCTCATCGCCATCAAATACCGCATACGCACAAGTCAGCGCAACATTACGGCATGCACCACGCATTACTTTATATATACTGTCCGAATTCGCTGTATTAGACCAGGAATTAACCTGGGACACCTGTTGGTTATAACAATTTGATATATCAACCATACAGCTGGACGCATAATCCGAAATAATTTTTTGCTGGGCAGCACGAACATTAACCATTGCGCGCTGGACATAATTTACAACAATATCATTATACGGTTTATAATTTCCGTTTTTATCGTATGTGTAATTCTGACACTTGTCTAAAACAGCACGACATAAACCTTCGTCTGTCACCTTTTGTTTTGTGCCAATTTTGGTCAGCAAATATTTTGCAACACACGCGCCATTATTTCCACTTTCACCTTTACATTTCTGAACAGACAATGTTGCGTTGCTGTATACATCATTTAAAAATTCAGAACCAATTGTGGCGTTGTTATAATTTTCCATAAACGCTGTTATATCTGAAATATTTTGTCCCAATACAACTTCGCCGTTTTCATCAATATAACGCTTGGTCGGGTCGATACATTTAAAATAATTTTCACCGCAGACCATTTCGTCTTTCATACATGTTTCCAGCGCGCCAATACACTGAGTTGCTGTATATTCATTTTTGTTTTGCAACACGGTCAGACGCGCCTTTTGCAGCATACGATTTGCACTGCGCACATTCGACAGCAATGTGTCGTTCATTTTTATCAAACCCTGTTCGTACGCGACACAATCCTTGTCAATTGCCAATTCATAATTACCAACAATCAAATCTGTTTCTGCGCCCGCCTCTTTACATTGATTTAATATAGAATTGCAACGCTTTTTTGCGGCGTTATACAGATTTTTTCCGCGCATATTTGCAAAATTTGTTTCATTTCCACCCAGAAAATCCAGACTAAACAAATCGCCATTTTCGCCTGAAAAATCAATATCCATATCCAGACCAAAATCTGTGCTGGCAGTATAAGACGATGAACGATTTACTGTTGGATCACGAATTAAATCTTCGATTTCATCCAACATACCACGCGTTTCGGAAACATCCTTGGTATTGGACAAGGTTTCTTCGGCCTCGGTCTCGGTCATAATGGCGCGAATTTCGTCAGCCGATAAACCAACATAGCGGATGCGTTGCGCAACCTCGTTCAACTGGACATTTGCGTCTTTGACCGCGCTTTCCGCCTTGGAATATTTTGTTAAATTGTCTGAACAAGTACATCTTTTCTGATTTGCATCAACAATTGAACAAAACTGATCCATACATTCGTTATACTGCGCCTGACAAGATGCGTTTAACGCCTTGGCCTGTTCCATTTTTTCAGCCGCATCTGCAATTGTTTCGGCCGTTGCCGCACGCGAACGAACAGTGCGTACAGCATCATCAATATTAGAACCTGTTTGAACGCCCGTGTTGCCAATAGTGGCACGACCGCCAACCTCTGCCGTACTTGGGCGCAGAACCAAGCCAGCCCGACGAACAGACGGATTTGCATTTATACTGGCCGAAGATACGCGTTCATTACGACCAACCGTATTTACCGCTGAATCCAACGCACTGCGACCAGACATATTCCCAGACGCAACAGTTGCGCGTGACGCAACACCACTGCGACCAACAACAGCCTTGGATGCCGCATCTGTATTTACGCCTGAAAATACGCGCGATACAGTACTGCGCACATTTGATGCAGCACCACGACCAGACACATTCGCTTCTGCATCTGACTTTGACACATCGCGCGCGGCAACGCGCGAAACAGTCGTACGCGAAGAAGTGGTTGTCGCCTTGGCGTCAGATGTACCTGATGGAATTACACGCGAAACAGCGCCATCAGCCGCAAATGCACTGGGCGCTGCAATAGCAATAGCGAAAAAACAAGTCAGCAGTTTTTTCATTCTCTTTTACAAATTATAACACAAATACAAAACAGATAAAAGACATTTGTTAAAAACAATCCGTTTTTGTTCCTGTGGCACAGACAACGCAAACAATGATATCTTGGTTAACAATGTCAAACGAATATAAAACTTCGGCAATTGTTCTGGGAATGCACGATGCGTTGGTGTCCCAGACAGGAATTATAACAGGTCTGGCATTTTCGCTGGCGGATTCACGCTTGATAATAATGACCGCAATCATATCTGCGGTGGCAGATGGACTGTCTATGATGGCGTCTAATTATCTGGCCGAATGCGAACGCAGCATGCGAAAAACCGCCGTATATGCAGGTTTATACACAGGCGCAGCATATCTGGGGACCAGCGCATTGCTGATAATTCCTTTTTTTATTACAGAAAATACAAATCATGCGATTGTGGCATCTTTTATAATCGCAGCAATTGTTATATTTTTGTTTAACTGGTGCACGGCACGAAACGGTCCCAGAAAACTGTGGCACAAATTTTTTGAAATGTTGGGGATTTGTGCTGGCGTTTCGTTCGTTGCGTACTTTATCGGTATAATCGCAAAAAAAGTATTGGGGATATAAAAGTTATTTCATACATTATACAATACAAATTATTTACAATAACACATGTTATGTTTTTTGCACATTTGTTATTGAACTGTGTAAAAATTGTGATAAAATCCTTCCTATATCTGTTATTAGCATAAGGTCTGAACAGCCTGCGATGCTTGCTTGAACTGACATCTCGACTTGGTCGGGATGCCGCCGAAATACTCAATACGGCGGGGTTTAGCATCGCAAAAAACTGTTCAACATCCCGACCGCTATTAACAGCGGTCTTCTTTTGTGCAATTGGGGTTTTGCTCCTAACAAAAAGGATAAAAAATGAGACATTTTTTTGCTAACCTTGTTGCAATGTTTTTTGTAAACAAGAAATCACGCCGCCGTATTCGCAACACAATTCTTGGGAAAAAAACTGTTAAAACCCAAACAGAAACACAGGTCAATATACCCGATTTAGAAAATCAATTAGCTGAGAAACAAAGACTTTTAGGTGAACTAGAAAATCAATTAGCTGAGAAACAACGATTTTTAAACGAACTAGAACCAAAATATAATTATTTAAAACTGAAAGCAGAATGGTTAAACTATAATGACGGCAAATTGTTATTACCAGGCAGATTTTCTGAATACGATTTAATTTTTGGGATTGGCGCAACCTGTAACGCCCCTGAAATGCTACGATATTTCAAACTGCGCCGTTTCAGCAATCCTTTTGATTGGACGGCAGGCGTCGAGCCATTGAATTGGTGGTCCCAACCAGACGTTCGCAGAGACACACGATTTCGTGAAAAAATGCAATCTATCTTTGATAATTTTAAAGATTGGCTTAACCCAGAATATTATAAATACGTAAATAGTGTACGCGCCGCAAATGCGCCACACCATCAAGTTGTTAATATAAAAAATAAAATAAGATTTATTCATGAATTTCCTGCAAATCAGGATATCTTGCAATACTTTCCACAATTTGCAGAAAAAATGTCTCGTCGAATAAAAACGTTATATACGGCAATTGAACAATCCGACAAAATATTAATTGTCTGGATGGCCAGCACAGGGGACCAACGTGCAATTTTGGAACAAAATGTATCAGATGCTGATATAAAATGGGCAGTCAAAAAAATACAACAATTATATCCAGACAAAAAATTTGACTTCGTCTTTTTTGAACCAGACGGCTCCAAAGGCAGATTCGAATACGAAAAAATAGCCGTTACAACAGGGGCATACAGAATAAAATCAAACCACTTCTTATTAAACCCTGAATATAAACAAGTTGCACCAGAAAAAGAATATTGCCCGCATGTTCATGTATTATCAGAAATGCTGGACAATACACATTTGTCAGAAAAAGCATTTAGCCCGCCAGAAAAAGAAAGAAATCAAACAGGATGGTTCGACTGAATCTATATAAAATCCGCCCAATTGGGCGGTTATTTATCTTTGTTTAATTTCTTGGCGACCCATTTATCAATACCACGTTGGCGACCACCGCCCCAACTGGACCAGCCGTCTGTATCAACAATGCAGCCGTCACATAATTCCGCAACATCTGAAAAAGTCTTTCCGCGCCCACCACCACTGTGCGAAACAAATGGAATAACCTTTTTACCTGATAAATCGTATTTATGCAGGAAACTTTTTACAGGTTGCGATAAATGATTTGCCCACACGGGCGACCCTAAGAATATTATATCATATTCTTCAAAATTTGGCGCAGAACCGCTTAATGCAGGCAATATATTTTGTTCAACTTCCATTGTTAAACGCTCTTTGCGCAATTTATCATCATCTGGATAAGATTCTGCAACCATTATACGATACACGTCACCACCGGCGGCATCATAAATCGCGCGCGCAACATCGCCTGTATTGCCGTCCTGCATAGAAAAATAAGCGATTAAAATATTAGGCTGATTATTTGTTGACATAGATTTTGTTTGATTTGCAAAAACTGTACCCGATATAAAAAAAGCCGGTAATAAAGAAAATAATAATTTTTTGGTCATAAACGCCACCTCCTGCAAAATTCAGGATTACATAAAAAACACACATAAACCACAGGAACAAAAACCCCGCCATACGGCGGGTGGAATTTATTTTGTTTTTTGGCGTATAGTGTCTGCAAGATTTATTGTTCTTTGGTTTTCATATTCTTGAACCACTTGTTGTGTTGTTTTCTCAATCATCTGTTCTGAACTTTGAGATTTGCGCGTATTTGTTTTTGAAGAAGTGCATATCAACACAGCAGATAAGACTGATGCAATAATAGACCAGATAACAAAAGGCGGCATTTCACATAAAAAAGGCTCACAAAAATTTTTCAATTTTTTTATCATATATTCATTGATATATTGTTTCTGTGCGTTATTTAATTTTGGCCAATAACCACACTTTATTAAACAAGCGCATTTTATCATTAATAGTGGTACTTGTTTATAAGCAACCCATGCTCCAAGCTCTATTTCTTCATTGTTTTCTGGCATAAAAAAGAACGATTTCCATGATTTGAAATTACAATTTTTAACTGTCATATTTGAACAACAAACTTCACCATCAAGATGATTATATATAATTTTTAAAAAGTTATTCGCCTTGTCTAGGGAATCAAAAGCAAATCTTTTAGCTTCAGTATAACTTCCTTTGTAGAAGACATGGTATTTTCCACAGTTTTTAAATAAACAAATAATATTTATTGCTTTTGCTGCTTTTTTGGGGCCTTCTATGGGTGTATTGGTATACGGAGGAATCTCGTAATCAATATCATAATATTGCGACAAGTCGTTATAATCATTATAAGATTCTGAATACTCATTATAATTTATATTCTTATTTTGACTTTTATTTAAAATCTTCTGTTCAATTATTTTTTGTGCATAAGTTTGTGTCATCTATAAACTCCTATTAAAATATGGTTGCTATGTCTAATTTTTTGAAATTCTTTGAATCTATGTAATCATTCATTTGCTTAATTTGATTACACACAGGTTCGTTTATATCTAGTTCTGGAATCACATATATTTCAAACCCATATTCTGTCACAGCCCGTTGCAGGTCATATCTTTCCACAGATAAAACACG
>CAJGDG010000006.1 GCA_904502095.1 uncultured Alphaproteobacteria bacterium | reverse complement strand
CATGGTATGTTCTATGCGTTGCCACAAGCGCCACAGCAGTTTAAACAGTTGTTGCAGGTTGCGGGATTTGACAGATATTTCCAGATTGCGCCATGTTTCCGCGATGAAGATTTGCGCGCAGACAGATTGCTGGAATTCTATCAGTTGGATTTGGAAATGTCGTTTGTTGACTTGCGCGATATTCAGGAAGTAGGCGATACATTGATGCCTGATTTGATTCGTGCGTTTGTACCAGATGCAATATTGGGCGAAGATATTCCACATATATCGTTTGATGAAGCGATGTTGAAATATGGTTCTGATAAACCAGATTTGCGTAATCCTATTATCATTCACGATGTGACGGATGTGTTCCGTGGTTCTGAATTCGGTATTTTTGCAAATGCTGTTGAAAATGGCAGTGTAGTGCGCGCAATTCCAGCACCGAATTCTGCTGACAAACCACGTTCTTGGTTTGATAAGTTGGGCGATTATGCCGTTAAAGAACTGGGGTTGGGTGGATTAGCGTATGTCGTTTTTGGCGAAGAAGCCAAAGGTCCTGTTGCAAAGAAATTAGATGATGCGCGTTTGGCAAAATTGCGTGAAATCGCAGGTGACAATGCATCTTTGTTCTTTGTTTGTGATAATGCGGGCGCCGCAGCCAAAGCTGCAGGAAAACTGCGTACAAAATTGGGTGAAGATTTAAATCTGATTAATCCAAAAGAATTCCGTCTTTGCTGGATTGAAGATTTTCCAATGTATGAATTAAATGAAGAAACGGGCGCAGTTGACTTTGGACACAATCCATTTAGTTTGCCAAAGGGAGAATTAGATGGTAATCCGTTGGAAATCAAAGCAAATCAGTTCGATATGGTTTTGAATGGCGCTGAAATTTGCAGCGGTGGGTTGCGCAACTATAACCCAGAAACTATGGTAAAGGCTTTTGCAATCGCGGGATATGGCGAAGATGTTGTAAAAGAAAAGTTTGGTGGTATGTATGCTGCGTTCCAATATGGTGCGCCACCACACGGCGGTTGCGCGTTCGGTATCGACAGATTGGTTCAAATTATTTTAGGCGAAGCTAATCTGCGAGGTGTTGTTGCGTTCCCAACAAATCAGCGTGGACAAGATTTGATGCTGGGTGCGCCAACTAATGTCACAGAACAGCAATTGCGTGATGTGCATATCCAAGTCAGAAAGAAAAACTGATGTAAACAAATCCCCCAAATCGGGGGATTTTTTTTATGAATTCATACCTGTAAAAAGTTTGGGGTTTGTAATATATAATGCATGCCGGATAAAACAAGAGAGAATATAATGCACGCATATATAAATAGTCTGGCACAAAATTTAAACCTGTCTGCATATCAGGCTAATAAAATAAAGGCTGATTATGACAAGTATAATGTTTCAAGGCTGCAAAAGCGGGGCGGGGTTTTATATGCGCCGTATGTTGTGCATGGTGTCTGGGGACGCGTGTCGCGTGTTTTGTTCGGCGCAACCGCTGATTTAATCGGGCAAAATAAGACTTTGCTGCGCGCGCAAAGAAATATACGATTCTTTGCCAATGGTTTACACAGTGTTAAAATAGGACGGTATACCTATTACGCTGATGCAAGTGGTAAAAGTATTTCGCAGCACGAATTCGAAAGTCGTTTGCAAAACTAAAACTTGTCGTGTGTTTTTACAAATGCACGCATAAAGCCTGTGTCTAAACTTTGCATGATTTCAGACAGTGAATAACTGCGGCTGTTGTCCGGCAATATCCCCAGTTCAATCGTCACTGGGGTTGGGGCTGTTCCGCGCAGCGTTAAATCAAATTCTGCGGTCATTTTTCCGTTTTGTATCGCCAGTCCACCAATGGCATTTGTGTGGCGCATTGATAATTCTATTGGTTGTGTGGTGACAAAGTTTCCGTCTTTATAATCGCCGATGATGCGCATATTTTTTATCTTGGTTTCGCCACCGCCCAATGCGCGTGCCAATGCGTATTCAGCATTCAGGTTGGTTATGTTTTCAGCAGATCCATAAAATTCATCAAATGATAACCCGCGCAGGGTTCCGCCGTTAAACACCATGTCTAAATTGCCCGCCATATTATAATAAATATCGTGTGCGATTTTTCCGTGTGTGGTCAGGTTTATTTCGCCTGTTAACATTGTGTCGCGGATATTTAACGGCATATCGGATGACAGAAACCAGCCGTTAATTAAAAATCTGTTTAATTGGGCAAATATTTCATAGTTCGTTTTGTCTTTGTCGATTGTTGCCAATATATTGCCGCGTGATGCGTCGGTAATAGAAAATGTTTGAGAATCGTTTTTTAACGCATATGTAAAATGTCTGTATTCATTACCGTCGTAAATTAACGCGTCTGCAGACAGCGATATGTTTACAGGCAAATCAAACAAAGTTAATAAAGGAGAATTTGATAAAAATTCCATTTCTGAAAATTCATCAAAAAACGCAGTGTTTATGAATTTGTTTAATTCCAATTTGTCTGTGTGTAATGTTAAATTTTTATTTGATGCAGATCCATAAAAACTGTGACCAAAAATATTCAGCTTTAAATTAGATATCTTGGTGCCACGCCAATTTCCAGATATTTCGTATTTGGTATTGTTTAAAAATCTTAAATCAATATTTGGTGCCCATGATTTTAAGTCAGTTCCAGACAGGCTGAAAAAATTATCGTATATGGACAGTTGCCATTTTTTGTTGTGTGGAATAAATATCATTGTGCCGTCTGACCATACAAAGTCGCCAGAATCTTGCATAATAAAATCTGGTAAAAACGGCATATTTATTTTTAACCATTTTAAATTTTTATCTTTGGCGTATGTATAAGTTGGCGTTATGTCGTTTTTATTTATTTTGTATGTTCCACCCAGATTTGAAAAAGCAAAGTTTAAAATGCCGTTTGTGCCAATTTTGTGTAATAAATTCAGAATTCGTTCATTGCTGGGCATTGGGCGATTGGATTTGACAGACATATCAAATGTTTCGCCATTTACAGATATTGCGCCGCTGTAATTGTCGTATTTAAAATCTGCGCATGTCCATTTTTGTGGGGTGCCAGAAAATACACAAGTTGCATCTTTACCTTCGAACGGCATTGTTATTTTTATGTCTGATGCGCCATTGGCTGTTATTGTGCCGCCCGATATTTTTATGTCGTCCGCAATAATTTTGTTTATTTTTAATTCTTTGTCTGTACCAACTGCATCAACCAGCAAGTGATTAAAAGAATACTTGCCAAATATTAAATGGCCATAAAAGTCCAAATTAAATTTGGTCTTGTATAATAATTTTGTTGGCGCAGTTAAAAACGAAAAGTCAAAAGTTGCATCATTTGATACCAGCTGTATCGTTCTTTCGCCATTTTCGGACATTATAATGTTGCCGGAAAAATTATCTGATTCTATGTTCTTAAATTCATACCCGTCACCGCCGTTCCAATAAAAATCAGTTGTTAATTTAATAGGGCGGGTGATTTTTGGTTCGTCAAAACCAAACCATTCGTTTATGTTGGTTGTTTCAATGCTTAGTGTTCCGTACACATCGCCATCGGAAAATATTTTTCCTGTTAAATCCAAATTATTATTTTTGTTTTTTATTGTGAATGTGTCGCCAACGAATTCAACATCGTATTTATGGTCGTGACTGCGAATTATGCCTGAAAATTTGCCGTCAGTAAAATCTGCACGGACTATTTTAAATTTGCGGCCCATAAAGTTAAGGCGGCTGTCATAAATTTCTATGTCGTGATTAAACATTGCTGGGCTTAATTTATCAACGGTTATATCTGCGTCATATATCACGACCGGGCCGTTTAATTTGGCTTTTTCTATGTTATAAATGCTATGAAATGGTATCGAAAACATTATAGACCCAATGTGCGCCGTCGGGATTTCTACATCGTGTGCAACAACAGTTGCGCCGCCAATCAGGCTGAAATGTATATCACCGTTTAGTTTTGTCGGAATTAATGTTTGTTCCACAATCGATTTTTCAATCGCAGGGCGCAGGCTGTTCAATGTAATCATTGGTGGTATAATAATTACAGCCAGCGCAATCGTAGCGATTACGCAAAGTGTGGTTATAAAAATCTTGCGTTTTTGTCTGGGTTTTAATGCCATTCTCTCTTTCCTTGTATTTTGATTATAATGGATTATATTTAAGATTGTTAATAAAAAAATGAATAAAGCAAAATTTTATCTTGAAAGCGACTATAAACCAATGGGCGATCAACCGACCGCCATATCTGAATTGGTATCTGGTGTTCAAGAAGGGCGTCAATCCCAGGTGTTGTTGGGTGTGACTGGGTCGGGTAAAACATTTACGATGGCAAATGTTATTGCAGAACTGGGACGACCTGCGCTGATTATGGCGCCGAATAAGATTTTGGCTGCGCAATTGTATACAGAAATGAAGTCTTTCTTTCCGCGCAATCATGTCGAATATTTTGTGTCGTATTATGATTATTATCAGCCCGAGGCGTATTTGCCAACCACAGATACCTATATTGATAAAGACGCATCGATAAACGAGCAATTAGACCGTATGCGTCACAGTGCAACGCGCGCAATGCTGGAAGAACGCGATGTTGTTGTTGTGTCCAGCGTGTCGTCTATTTATGGTATGGGGTCGCCAGAACAATATGCTGGGATGCGCCTTGTGTTAAATGTTGGAGACATCATTTCTGGTGCAGATGTTATGCGTTCGCTGGTTGATATTCAGTACAAACGAAATGATATAGCACCTGTGCGTGGGGATTTTCGTGTTCGTGGCGATACATTGGATATCTTTCCTTCGCACGCGATGGACAGGGGGTGGAAGGTTTCTTTTTGGGGTGATGAAATCGAAGAAATATGGGAATTTGATACTTTGACGGGTGCAAAACTGCAAAAGTTAAACAGAATTGCTGTTTATCCAAATACGCACTATGCAACCCCAATGCCCAGTGTTTTGCAGGCTGTGTCTCAAATACGCGCCGATTTAAAAGAACGGTTGGAATACTTTCATGAAAATATGAAATATGTGGAAGAACAAAGGCTGCGAGAGCGTGTGAGTTTCGATATTGAAATGCTGGAAAGCACGGGGACTTGTCGTGGGGTTGAAAATTATTCCAGGTATTTGTCTGGGCGATTGCCGGGTCAGCCACCACCAACTTTGTTCGAATATTTGCCAAAAGATGCCGTGTTGTTCATAGATGAAAGTCATGTGACGGTGCCTCAGATTGGCGCGATGAGTCGCGGTGACCGTGCGCGCAAAGAAACATTGTCGCAATATGGTTTCAGATTGCCGGCCTGTATTGATAACAGACCATTGACTTTTGATGAATGGGATAATTTGCGACCGCAGACTATATTTGTATCTGCGACACCGGCCGAGTGGGAACTGAATCAATCTGGTGGAATTGTTTCAGAACAAGTTATTCGACCAACAGGGTTATTAGATCCGTTGTGTGATGTCAGACCAACACTTCATCAGGTTGATGATTTGTTAGATGAATTGAAAAAAATAAACGGTCGCGCATTGGTGACAACGCTGACTAAAAAGATGGCAGAACAGTTGACCGATTATCTGAACGAAAATGGGGTGCGGGCAAAGTATCTGCACAGCGATATTGAAACATTGGAACGCATTGATTTGTTGCGTGATTTGCGTCTTGGTAAATTTGATGTATTGGTTGGAATTAATTTGCTGCGCGAAGGTTTGGATGTGCCTGAATGCGAATTGGTTGCGATTATGGATGCGGATAAAGAAGGTTTTTTGCGTTCGACCCGTTCGTTGATTCAGACAATTGGGCGCGCAGCACGAAATGCCAATGGGCGCGTTATTTTATATGCTGATAAAATTACAGATTCTATGCGGGCGGCGCTGGACGAAACTGCGCGCAGACGCGAAAAACAGATGGCGTATAATACGGCGAATAACATTGTGCCAAAAACTGTGTCCAAGGCCGTTTTTGCCGAAGTTGGCGAAAAACAAGAAAAGACTGACAAAACACGCAGATTTGTGTATGATAAGTCGGGTGGTGTGATGGATGCGGATTCGTTGCGCCGTGAAATTAAAAGCTTGAATCAGAAAATGCGGCGCGCAGCAGAAAATTTAGAATTTGAATTAGCAGCTGAAATTCGTGATACTATTCGTAAACTGGAAGATAATTTGTTGTTGGTGGAGTAGGTGATGAAAGAATATATATTAAACAATGTTGACGAAACGCGTGCTTGGGCGCGGGATTTTGCAAAGACATTATCTGCACCGTGTGTGGTTGCATTGCACGGTGATTTGGGTATGGGAAAATCTGAGAT
Organism: uncultured Alphaproteobacteria bacterium; assembly: GCA_904502095.1. Classification (GTDB taxonomy): domain Bacteria; phylum Pseudomonadota; class Alphaproteobacteria; order Rs-D84; family Rs-D84; genus Enterousia. The sequence goes on along the minus strand of CAJGDG010000006.1, from coordinate 51,540 downwards.
TGCGCGTACAATAATTCAAACTTTGCGTGGGGTTGATACTGTGGTGCCCAGCCCGACTTTTACAATTGTGCAGTCGTATGATGGGATTTCGCATTTTGATTTGTATCGCTTGGAAGATGCCTCAGAATTGACCGAGGTTGGATTGGTGCATGCAATAAATAACGATATTACTTTGATTGAGTGGCCAGAAATAGCGGATAACATATTGCCAGAAAGTACAATTCATGTATTTATATCGCAATATAATGACGGCAGAAAGATTGTTGTAAAATAATCTGTTTTACATTGCGCGTAATAAATAACCGCGTCTGAACATACATTTACGATATGCACCAACAGATTTTGATGTTGTGTTGCGTGGAACTGACATCAGGCTGCGCTGGCCAACATCGCGATATTCGTTTGATTGAAATGTCACCCACAGGCCGTCCCAATCAGGCATCATAGCACTTTGGTTTGGAGATAACATTTTTGCAATGCGGGAACGCGGCTGGTGCGCAGGTTTGTTTATTCCCAGGCATGCCTTGTGGTCGCGAACAAATTGTTCTGTGGTGACCGCTTCGTTTTCCCAGTTCAATATTGTTGCGTCATCAATACTGCCACGGTTGACAGATGCGCATGCAGTTAATATCAATAAAACAGGTAAAATTTTTATTCTCATGTCTACTATTATAATTTAATTGCCTTTTGGTGGCAATAGTTTTTATAATGTAAAAAAGAGAGAAGGAAAAATAACATGGCAATAAGTGTTCAACAGTTTGTGAAACTGGCAAATTTGTATAACCAGACAATGATTACAATGTCTGCAATTTGCGTGCAAAAGGGCGGAATTGCAATGGAAAATTATGTTGGACGTTTTTATGCGGCTGATTTGCTGGAATATATTGTTGAATATGGTGGTCGTTTGGTTGAAGAAGAAAAAAATCTGCCACAGGAAATAAAAAATGTTGTTGAAGTGTTTCGTGCAAAGTATGAAGCGGTAAAAAAATTGACTACGCCGACACAGAAACCAATGCATGAAATGACACTGGAAGAATTTGAAAAAGTTATGAATATCTGATATAAGATATTTATAAAAGAAAAAGGAAGGGGACAATGTTCTTGAAAAAGTATTTGTTTGGGTTTGGGTTGATTGCAGTATTGATGGGGTGCGCATATCAACAAAATCAGTCTGGGTATGATACTGTGACTGTTATTGATGAGTTGGTTATTGATGAAAATTCTGTGCCAATCTTTCCAAAAAAAGCGGCGTTGACAACTGATACTGCACGCAGATTTTCAATCGAATTGCCAAAAAGGTGTGAAGTAGATTGGGATAATCAAAAAGTTGTTTCGGTTGTGCCGTCTGAAAAAATCGAAATCGTGCGCTTGGGGGTTGGTGATGCGTTGCCTGCTGAATTGAAAGTTGATGATTACGAATTCAAAGATTTGACCGTAAAACGGGCGTTGGATAAACTGTTGATGGGTACCGATATTTCTGTTATAGAGGATGAAGAGTTATATGAAAAAATATCGGGGACTATATCGTCCGGTGCGTTGCAAGATGCTGTCGAGTTGATGACGAAAATGGGACGCGTGTATTATTCGTATGATGCAGAAAATGGTGAATTGCATTTGACTCATCGTGCAAAGTGGCTGATAAAAATGCCACAGAATGAAACGATTGTTATGGCGTTGTTGGATGCGATGCATGGTGCAGATATGCGTAATCTGTTGGTTGATTGGCAGGATAAAACACTGGTGTTCGAAGGTAATTATCAGACAGAACGCGAAGTCGCAAAAATAATCGCTGATATTTCAGGTAAAAAGTATGTTTTGTCGTGGGATATTGATGTGTATCGTGTTTATCCGCGCACAGATAATCCGATTGTGTGGATGAATTTGTTGCCTGCATTTGGTGAAAATAATATAAAAATGTCAATTCCAGGGGTTGTTGGGCGTGCGCTGGTTGTGGGGCCTGAAATTAATACTAAAACATTACAGGAATTTTTAGCGCAACAGGCAAATGTTGTTCTGATTTCTCAGGGGACTTTTGCAATACCAAATGGTTGGCAATCCAGATTTGATATCGGTCAATGCGGTAAAGAAGAAAGGTTGGAGACTGATTTGATTATTGGCGCAACTGGTAAATATGGTGATTTTGGCGGTCGTGATAAAATTGATGCAAAAATTGTTTTGCGTACATCTAATGGGGAATTGTCTTCGTTTAATATACCGTCGTCAATTGGTGATAACTATGTTATTGTTGGTATTCCAACGCATTCTTTTGTGACAACACCTGAAACGCTGATTTCGCCGTTTGCAGAATTGGTTGTGTTTATGTCTCCGCGTATAATAAATGTGGTTGATGGTGTAAACGGTCATAATGACAGTACAGAAGCATTAGTTGGCGATGCGTTGCGTGACTTTTTAAAGGAATAGGATAAAAGATGTTTTCAAAACTGGAACGAAAGATTGCTTTTAGATACTTAGGCGCAAAAAAGCGTGGTTTTGGTTCTGTTATTTCGTGGGTGTCGCTGATTGGTATTATGTTGGGTGTGGCGACGCTGATTGTTGTTATGTCTGTGATGGGCGGATTTCATGACACTTTGCTGGGGCGTATTGTTGGTATGAACGGGCATGTTGTTGTTTATCATCAAGATGGGGCGATTTCTGACTATGATTTTTTGATAGATAAAATGAAGCAAAATAAACTGGTCGCTGAAAATGTGACAGGTATTGTGCCTATTGCCGAAGGGCAGGTTATGGCAACCGCTAATGGTAAAAATACAGGTGCGATGGTGCGTGGTATCAGAATGACTGACTTGGCGGCAAAAACAGAAACGGGTACGCGAATTTATGGTAAACAGTTATCAGAAATTGTCGATGGCGAATTGGTGGCAGGGGCGTCTTTGACACGCGCATTGGGTGTTGGAATGGGCGATAAAATATCGCTGGTTTCTGCAAATGGCGCAACGCCAACTCCGTTTGGTTCTATGCCGCGGATTATGTCGTATCCGGTGCAAAGCTCGTTCTTTATGGGGATGTATGAATATGACTCGGGCTATATATTTATGCCATTGGAAACGGCGCAAAAATATTTAAATGTTGGTAATGCGGTGACGCATATTGATTTGTTTTTGAAAAATCCAGAAGACACAACCGAAGTTGCGTCTGCGTTGGCGCGTTTGTTGCCGGACGGTTTTGTGGTGCGCGATTGGCGTGATTTAAACCGTGGTTTTGTTGGCGCGTTGCAGGTTGAATCAAATGTTATGTTTTTAATATTGTTGCTGATTGTTATTGTTGCTGCGTTTAATATCGTGTCGTCTTTGGTTATGTTGGTCAAAGATAAAAATAAAGATATTGCAGTGTTGCGTACTTTTGGCGTGTCGCGTAAATCTATGATGAAAATATTTGTTTTGTCTGGAACCAGTATCGGTGTGATTGGTGCGTTTTTTGGGACGGTTTTGGGTGTGTTGGTTGCGGTTTATATCGAACCAATTAGACAATTTTTCCAATGGCTAACAGGGCGCGATTTGTTCCCAGCAGAATTATATTATTTGTCTGAATTGCCGTCAAAGCTGGTTTGGACAGATGTTTTGGGTATTGCACTGATTGCTGTTTTGTTGGCGTTCTTGGCGACATTATATCCTGCGTGGAAGGCGGCAAATACTGACCCTGTGGAAGTGTTAAGAAACGAATAAGAATAAAAGGTTTTTGAAATGTCGAATATTTTAAATTCTTTGTCAAAAGTAAAGCAGGGCGATGTTATTCTGTCTGTTCGTGATATCAAAAAGACTTTTATCGAAGGCGGTCAACCGTTGCATATTTTGCGTGGCGGTGGCTTTGATTTGCACAGGGGTGAAATTATCGCACTGGTTGGACAATCTGGTTCTGGAAAATCGACTTTGTTGCAATGTGTGGGGTTGCTGGATAAGCCTAGTGCAGGCAGCATAATTATCGGTGGAACATCTGTTCAGAAAATGGATGAAGATATGCGTACTAAAATACGCAGAAATAAAATTGGATTTGTTTATCAAAAACACAATTTGTTATCTGATTTTACGGCATTGGAAAATGTTATGTTGCCAATGCTGGCAAACGGTATGGATGAAAATTTGGCGCGTGCACATGCTGTTAAATTGTTAAAAGCTGCAAATGTTGCGCATCGTGCGTCGCATGTGCCTGGGGAAATGAGTGGCGGTGAACAACAACGAACTGCTGTGGCGCGTGCGTTGGCAAATAATCCTGATATTTTATTGGCGGATGAACCAACGGGCAGTTTAGATCCCCAGCATGCAGGTGCTGTGTTTGATTTGTTATTGGATTTAGTTCGTAAAAATAAAATGGCGATGTTGTTCGTCACACATGATATGAATTTGGCTGCACGCGCCGACAGAAAAATAACTATTAACAATGGTGTTGTAAAATAGTATAATTGGGATAATTATAAAAAGGAGAGAAGAAGTGAAAAATAAAACAGTTAAAGGTTATATCGTTCATACGCCTGCCCAAAAAGTAAAGGGGTGGCTGGCTTTTATAATGTTATTTGTGTGTGGAATTATGGTTGGTATTGGTTTAAATGAAAATAAACCAGTCAAAAAAAATCTTGAACAGTGGTCTAGCTATAAATGTGGCGAGCTGCAAAACGAAATGACAAGTCCATCAGCAACAGCAGAAAAAATTAAAGAACTGAGAAAGCTGTATGCTGAATATTGCGCAAGAGAACAAAAGCCAGCGGTAGAAGAAAAAAAAGAAGATACTTCGTCAAAGGCAACTTGTGAAGTTATCGAAGAAATGCAGTTGCGCTATTTGAACGATGAAACAAGTGCTGATCCCGCAGACCATCGTGACAATATAAAAGTTTATGAAACTTTGTTCCAGTATGGTTGCGAACAAAACAAGCAAAAATATCGTGATGCGATTTCGCGCGAAATGCAAATTATCGAATCTATGACAGGTGAAAGCGCAAATAAATCTTCGTGTGAAGTAATCGAAGCATCTGTTCTGTCACAATTGCCAGATGCGTGGAATGATGCAGATAATCGTATTGAACGCGCAAAAATTTATGCGAACTTGTCAGAACGTGGTTGCCCAGAAAACAGTAAAAAATATGTTGAGTTGGCAAAACAAGAATTGGCAGTTGCACGCGCACTGGAAGATGATAAATTTGATGAAGAAGAAACTATCGAGGTTGTTGAAACTTACAAGCGTTTGAATATGCAGGCAATGGCCGAAGAAGTTTTTGAAACAGCAAAAAAACTGACTAATCCAGCGATTGATTTTATTTTGCAGGTTGAAAAAATTATCAATGAACATTAAGGCAAAAGAATGAAACTGTTATTTGTTTTATTGGGTATAATTGTTTCAACGGGCGCATTTGCCGAAGATGTTGAAGAACAAGTCGCAGAAGAAACAGCTGTCGAGACAGTTGTTGTTGACCGCGTGTCTTGTTCGGATATGTCTGCCAGAATGACAGAATTGTCAGCAATTGTGGAACCTGATGAAGTAACAATCGCAGAATTGGAAACTTTGAAATCTGATTATCGGATAAAATGTTCGCGCAATGCGCGCGCGCGCAAACGCTCTGGCCGTGAAGCAATAGAGGTTTCTGATGAAGCGCCTGTGGTTGAAACAGAAACGGTTGCAGAAGAGGTTGCGGCGACAGAATCTGTTGTGGATGTGCCAGTTGCGACCGCTGAACCTGAAATCACACCAGAACAAGTAAAAGCAAATTTGGAATCAGGGCTGTGTGCCGATGGCGCAAAACCAAACAAGTATGGTTGTTGTGCAGATGAACTGTTCAAAGATATGGGGAATATGGTTTTTGCGTGTTGCCCAAAACAGGGTGGTGATTGCTATCCGCCAATAAAATAAGGAAGTTAAAATGAAGAAAAATACACAAAAAAAATCGAACAGAAAATTTTATCTTTGGTTGATTTTGGCCTTTGTTTTGGGTGGCGTGTCTGGTGCAATTTTGTACGCAAATAAAAATGTTTTCTTGGCACCAAAGGCCTTGTGTTCTGGCGAGGTTGAGCCTGATAAAAACGGTTGCTGCCCGGGCGAGGTTTATACCGATATGGCCGACCTGGGCTATAATTGTTGTCCTGAGGGCGGCGGCGACTGTTATCCACCCCTTAAATAAATTATAATAATTCATCTACAAGCGGTGCCGGAATCTGATGTAGCGTTAAGTACACTACGATTCCGGCACTACTTGTATCTAAATTATTCTAATTTATTTTACACTAATCACGAACAATGTTTTTTTGTTCGGGAATCTCATGTAGCGTTTGTACACTACGCCATCGTTTTTGTTTTTATCTAAATTATTCTAATTTATTTTCCGCTAATCATGAACAATGTTTTTTTGTTCGGGAATCTGATGTAGCGTTTGTACACTACGATTCCCGATTTACTTTTATCTAAATTATTCTAATTTATTTTTACACTAATCTTGGGATGGGGGAAACTAAGTTTTTTATTATAAGAAAACGCCCGTGTGGGCGTTTGTTATTCGATACAGCAATTTACAGCGTTCTTTACCCAGGCTTTTAGTTTAGAAACTTTGCCTGTGTCTTTTTTTGTTGCTGTTGGGGCAGGAGCGGCTTTTTCTGCCTTTGCTTTTTTTTCTGTTTTTGTCTTCTTTTCGCCAGTCAGCATACCCATATTTAATCCCCAGAACATAGAATATAATTCGTATGATTGGTCAAATAATTCGTATGCGGTTTTGCTGTCGCCGGATGCCAATGCTTTGGTGCCAACTTCGAATACGCGCATGGCGGCCGCCAACAAGTGTTTAGATATGCACCATACTTCGCCTTCGTATGAAGGAATGATTTTTAGCATTGCGTTTTTGCGCATTTCACGAACATCATTAATCAAATCATAAAATTCGTGTTTGCCCGTTTTTGCACCAGAAAACATCAAGTGTTCTTCAATCGAAATCAAGTTCATAATACCAATAGTTAAATCTTGGTCGGATGACAAATCTTTTGGATTAACTTTCTTTGCGGCATCTAATGCTTCTACATATTCTTGAACAGATTTAATTTTTTTCATACCTTCCCCCATCTATTAAAAACAAATCATCATTGCCCAGCTGGCCAATGCCAATGCGACAACAGGCAATACAACTTTTTCAAATGGAAAGTGTGCGTGACCGCCATTGCGTGCCTTCATCCATTGATACAGTTTTGATGTTAAAATAAATATTAATGCACCACAGATTGTGCCGAATAATACAGGATCCATTGTCAGTCCACCGCAAATTGGTGTTGGATTATATTTAACTGTACCGATGTATACAAACCCAATCATTGCAATAGACAATGTTATAATCAATGCGTTGCGGCCACGAAAATGCCAGCCTCGTTTGTCCATAAACTTTAATGTCCAATATCCCAATAGTGTCAGCAATGCGCCGGCCCACAGGCCAACCACAGCGTCCGGTACGCCCAATCTGCGCGCGACATCAAGACCGGCGCCAATTGCGATTGTACAAACAGGGCAGGCCGGATTTGCAATTGCGGATACAGGCAGCAGTGCAAGTAAAGCAACTAATAATTTACGCATAATTCCTTTCCTTTATTTTTTTCTTGTATGATTATGGCAAAAACGCAAAATAATGTCAACGAGTGTTAATTGATAATCGGGTAAGATTTTTGTCTGAATAAAACCGTCCATGTGGACGGTGTTTTTGTGTCCGGGATTATGTCCAGTATATGTAAAACCACCCATAAGCGTTAATCATATTAAATAAAAAACTACATAAAAATTTTAATAAACATCAAAAATTTAAAAACAACTTTAAAAAAATTCATATTATATATATAATACATACGAAAGGTAGGTTGTTTAAAATGGAGAAAAAGAAAAAGGTCATATATGGCCAATTCTTTACTACAGAAAATGTCTGGTTAAAAAACCATGTCAAAGAGTTTATATTAAACTCTAATACCAGCACTGCATACGACCCATTTGCTGGGGGTGGCGATATGCTCAATATCGCCAAGAAATTGGGCTATAAAGAAATTGTTGGACTTGATATAGATAAAAAACTCATATGGGATATAAACGATTCTTTATTATACATTCCCGCTATTGACAATGCGATTATTATTACAAACCCACCTTACATAAGCAATTACTCTGCTGCACGCAAAGGCGTCGTTAACGACTTGCAAAAATATTTTTGTAATTCTATATACGACGATGTGTATTTAATAGCATTAGACAAAATGCTAGAATCAGCAGAATATGTCGTTGCTATTATTCCTGAAACATTTATAAATTCTAACTACAAAAACAAAAGTAGATTACACAGTATTACTATCTTGGAAGAAAACCCTTTTACAGACACCGATACACCAGTAGTAGTCGCTTGTTTTGACGGAAAACAAAAAAGACTTGAAGAGGTCAAAGTATACAAAAACGATACATATATAAACAGCCTGGGCACATTAGAAAAAATGAGATTATATCCACATAAAAGTGTTGATATAGTTTTTAATGATAAAAACGGTTGGCTGGGTGTTAGATGCGTAGACTCAACAAACCCAAATAATATGTTAAAATTCGACTTCAAAGAAAACATAGATTATGACTGGACCAATGGAATAAAAGTTTCTTCAAGACTTTTAACCCTTGTTAATATAGACATAATAGACGAAAAAAAGACAGAATTTATCACCGAATGTAATCGCATATTAAATGATATTCGTAATATAACAGACGATATTATTTTAAGTCCTTTCAAAGGAAATATGAAAAACGGCAGAAGGCGCAGAAGATTGGACTTTTTAACCTGCAGGGCTATTTTAGAAAAAGCTTATTACAAAACAAACCGAATAAGAATGGGAGATTTGTTTGATGTTAACTAATATAGAATTATTTGAATATTCAAAAGCTCATCCAGAAGAGCTATTAGATTCTTTTTATGCTAAAAACAAAATAATTTTACCAATGATTAGCACAGAAGATAATAACCTAACCATAAACAACAAAAAACTATTGGATTTGATTACAGCTTTTTCTGTTCTAAATAGAGACTATAAAAAATCTTTTACAGATGACACTGTGCAAAATATTATAAACGATATTATATCAATTTTAGACAAAACAGAAAATATAAATTATTCTGCTTTCGTGCAGTTTTTTATGGTTCATAATTTCACATATTCAATTTATACGACTTTGAGTGCAGATGACAAAAAATATTTAATCTATGAAATGCTAAAAAAATATTGTTCTGAAAGACATGGGCTATACACAGAGCATGGATACACAAATACCATTTTACAAGTTATGTGCGACAACTACTCACATAAAAGAAACTCAAAAACAGGTATTGAAAAAGTTTTATCTATTTTGAATAACGGTAGGAATTTTTCACATTTGAACAAAAATGAAAATTTATTAGAACAAGATAATTACTATTTTTTACCAGATAAAGGGGACAAAAACATTTTCGAAACATTTTTAAACGTTTTGAATTTAAAAATGGAATCTAGAAATATTGAACAAAATAAATTACCAGACATAATTTTTAAAACAGGTGGAAAATATTATGTATTCGAACTTAAAACAATGAAAGAAGGTGGTGGTGGACAAAATAAACAAATCGTTGAAGTTGCATATTTTATAAAATTTACAGAAGACAACCCTGACGTTCACTATATTACATTCTTAGATTGCAATTACTCTAATGTTATTTTTCACGACAATTCACCAAAAGTAGTTGCCCAAAGAAACGATATAATCAAAGCACTACAAGACAATCCTGGAAATTATTTCTTAAACACAGCCGGACTAGTAAAGTTTATTGATGAAATTTATACAGAATAACACCCCTCCGCCCAAACGGGCGGTGTTTTTAATTGCATTTATATTACTTTTGTAAAGCATCATACCCCTTTGTAACCCTTTGTCATCCTTCGCAAGCTTTTGCCGCGACTTTCTGTGTATTCCCCTTTATAATTCATAGTGTAAAGCAAGCAAAAGGATTACACATGTAAACATATTTTCTATGTCCGTAATTATGTCTAGAATATGTAAAACAATCTGCGTAAAGTCGCAAAATCGCATAAATTCGGGCAAATAACACGAAATAAAAAATCCCGGAACACCGGGAAATTCTGGTAGCAGCGGAGGGATTGTGTAATCCCACACACTTTGTGTGCGGGCCCCTTTCCAAATCGCAACGGTTTCGCCGCGTTACACTTGCAAAACCTGCTATTTTGTCGGACCCTGGGGGCCCTCATCATCCACAACTATACCAAAAATTAAACCCCGAATAAATCGGGGTTGAATCTTTGGTAGCAGCGGAGGGATTCGGACCCCCGACCAAAGGATTATGATTCCTCTGCTCTACCACTGAGCTACGCTGCCAAGCGACACGAATTATAACAGTATTTTTTTGAATTGCAAGTAAAAGACGAAGTGGAATTTATTCTTATATAAAATTATTATTTTTTTTAATAAATTCTGTTGAGGGGTGGTTGTTTTTTTGATAGAATGGAATCTATGATGAAAAAAGTATCGGTGCTGTTTTTGTTTGTGTTCTCTGCGCCTGTTATGGCGCTGGAAAACCCGTTCTTTAATGGATATGAAAATCAAATTGCTTTTAATTTTGGATATGGGACAAATCATGGGTTCTTGATTTCTCCACCAACGCAATTTGTTCCTTATATTATGTTGCAGGGACAGTATTCGCAACCAACAACTTTTTTCAGATTGCCGGCGCGTAAATCGTTAAATGTTATTCAAAATATAGGCAGCGGGAAAAAGTATGGATGGTATTGGAATAAGTATACGATTCCAATTGCGTTGTTAAGTGAAGATATAGCTTTGTTTTATGGTGATGATTGGTATACTTTTATGGGACTGGGCGTTGGTATGCAGGCGCAACAAAATGAACGCATTGGGTCCAAACTATTATTCGGATTTAAAATCGGGGCAGGGTACAGATTGACCGAATGTACGGCCGCAGAATTTTTTATTCAGCATTTTTCAAATGGCAATACTGCGCCTGAAAATAATTCATATGCGTTTTATGGTTTGGGCTTTGCATATAATTTTTAGTCAAGAAAAATAAACGCTTGATTTTGTTTTCGTATAGTATATAATCACAAGGCTCAAGATTTGTTGCGGGCATAGTACAAAGGCTAGTATGCAAGCCTTCCAAGCTTGAAATGAGGGTTCGATTCCCTCTGCCCGCACCAGAAAGATTGGGCGTGCGCCGGAGTTGGAGAGCCGGGGCAGACTGTAAATCTGTTGGCTTAAGCCTGAGCTGGTTCGAATCCAGCCACTCCCACCAGAAAAAAACCGACCCTTGTGGTCGGCTTTTTTATGGTATGGGCAGGCTGAGATGAGAACCACAGGTTCGACTATGAGTAATCGAAAACGAGCGTTAGCGCGGTTTGAGATAAAACGAATGCCCCGCAGATATTTATATCAAGGGAATCCAGCCACTCCCACCAGAAAAAACCGACCCTTGTGGTCGGCTTTTTTATTCTGTCACTTCGTATTCGTCGATATAAGTTCGTTTTACTGATTCCGGTTTTACAGATTCAAATTCAGACGATGTTATTGTCGGGTTTGTGTCATCTGACGCGATTGTGACAATGTTGCTTTGTATTGGCGCAGATTGTTGTTCGATATGCGCGCCGATTGTTTTGCTGCGGTATTTGCCGCGGAATCTTTCTGGCAGACGGATGTATTCATCTGGGTCGATGCCATCTGTTTGTAATTCCATTGTGTCCGTTAGTTCTGTTTCCATTGCATTTACATTGTATATTGGTGTCATAAAGTTTTTTTGCGCAGGTTTAATTTCTGTGGCGGTGCCTGTGCCGTTTAATTGCATTACGCGAAGAGCACGTTCGTTGTCGCCATTTGGCATCATTCGAATCAGGCCGTCTGTGCCGATATAACCGCTGGGGTCTAATAAATATGCTGCATTTGATTTTTGTGAATAAATCATATTTATTGCGATGTTTGTTGCGTCATATCCAAAGTTTGACAGTCTGTTTGGTTGCACGCCAGATACCATTTCATATAAAGCTGTGAATTTTGCATCGCCAACCGGCAGCGCGGTGTATTTTGCGCCACTTAGTGTATAGTCTGATACAATGTCTGAACCTTCCCACATTGGGGTGCCATAGAACGCGGCGTCGCGTGCACCAATGTTGTAATAGCGTAAAAATGATGCCAGGGCCTTGGTATCGTCGCCGTTGCCCAAGAATAAAACAGCATCAAATGGCGCGCTGCCAATTGTTTCCGTTTTTTCCAGTTTTTCCAGTTGGGTTGTCAGGTTTGATTTTTCTATTTCTGTTAAGTTTTCATTTGTTAATACATCGGATAAAACCTGGCGTGCGCGCGTGTGCGCTGCCATGCGCGCGTTGTACATAGATGCGTTTAATGCGGCGTTCTTTATCGATTCAGAATCTTTTTCTGTATAAAAGAATATTCCGCTTAATGGCATTTCGTAAATAGATGCTGCGCTTTTTGCGGTGCCTGCCATCAGGTGGCCTGATTTTGTGTCGGGTGCGATAATAATGAATTTTTTTATGTCGTCTGATTTAATTTGTTTCACAATTTCTTCGACGCTGTTTGTTGGCATCAAAGCAACGCTGAATATACCATCACCAACAGCAGATGCGTCCGATGTAAATGATAGTGCAGGCAGGTCTGATGATTTTTTGCTGCGTAATATGCGTGCGTTGTCTGCAAACAGTGGGCCGATAATAATGTCTGGATTTTGTGACAGGGCGTTATCTATTTCGGATGTGGCGTCTGTGCCCGTGTCAAAAAAAGATACTGATAAGTTAGGTGACCCGTTTTGTAAAGTTGCAATTTCAACAGATGTGCGGATGGATTTGCCAATTGCAGCGTTGGTGCCGGATAATGGCAACAGGACCGCGATTTTATGTGTGTTGCCATCGTCAGCGGCGGTGCCGTACATATTTGCAATTTGCCCGTGCTCTAAGTATGTTGGACGACCAACGATTGTGTCGTCTGGTGCAGACCAATCATCTTGGCGCATATAGTGCGTTCCAGAACACCCCGCCAGAATCAGCAGAGTGGACATATAAGCAAAAAATCTTTTTATATACATTGAAAAATCCATTTATTTTTGTATTATTTTACTATAAAAGGATTCTAAATGCAATCAGGGCTTTATATTGTTGGTACGCCAATTGGAAATTTGTCTGATATGTCGCCGCGTGCGGTTCAGATTTTGCAATCTGTTGATTTGATTGCGGCAGAAGATACGCGTGTGTTTGGTAAATTGGCATCTCATTTTGATATTAAAACCAAGCGTGTATCTTGTCATGAACATAATGAACGCGATGTTGTGCCAGAATTAATTGAAAAAATACAAAATGGTATGGCAATTGCTGCGGTCAGTGATGCAGGTATGCCGGGGGTGTCGGACCCTGGGTTCAGATTGGTGCGTGCAGCACGTGCAGCAGGGGTTGATGTGTTTGTTGTGCCTGGACCTGTGGCGGCGATAAGCGCGTTGGTGTTATCTGGATTTCCAACAGACAGGTTTACTTTTTGCGGCTTTTTTGATGAAAAAAAACTGCGCGAAGATAACAAAATACCGCATACGATAATTTATTATGAAAGCCCTAATCGTGTTATGAATACTGTTGCGGCATTGGCGCGTGTTATGCCAGAACGAAAGATTGCGATTGTGCGTGAGATTACAAAAATTCACGAAGAAACAATTATCGGTTATCCGTCCGAGTTGATGGGTATTACACCTCCGCGTGGGGAAATTGTTATTGTTGTTGGGCCACGGCCTGAAATAAAAATGACTGACAGTGAAATCAGCGAAATTGTAAATGATATCGCTGCGACTTCTATGAAAAGTGCGGCGGCAGAATTAGCAATGCGCAGCGGTATTTCAAAAAAAGAAGCATATAAAAGATTGTTAGAGCAGGGGGCAGATAATGATTAAATTTGTAGGCAGTTTTGAAACGGTTAAGTCTTTGCCAAATTCCCACTTTTCAGAATATGCTTTTATTGGGCGCAGTAATGTGGGTAAGTCTTCGCTTATAAATGCCGTTGTTGGGTCGGTGGTGGCGCGTACATCTAATACCCCTGGGCGCACACAAAGTTTAAATTTATTTAATTTAGACGACAGGGTAATGATTGCAGACTTGCCGGGGTATGGTTATGCAAAAGTGTCCAAGGTTGATGCAATGCGATGGTTGCAAAGATTGGAAGAATATTTGTTAACACGTCGTCAATTAAAGCGCTTGTTTATATTGATTGATTCGCGTATCGGTGCGCGTGATTCTGATTTGGATTTGATGGATTTTTGTGATGCAAATGCAATTCCTTATCAAATTGTTTATACTAAAAAAGATAAAAAAATTCGTGAAAAAACACAGGTTCAGATTAAGCATACTGACCATGGGGCAATGATTCCTGAAATATTGGAAACATCGGCTGAAAAGAAAACAGGGTTGGAACAAATAAAGGCAACACTTGGCATCAAATAAAAATATCTTTTACGCTACAAATCCTGCGAAAATATCTGATGCATTGTGGCAACTGATGTGCAGTGCAGGTGTTGATGTTGCAGATATGTTGATTTTTTTGCCCAGCAGACGCGCTGTTCGAACTGTGGAAAAAATGATTGCTGAAAAATCTGGTGGGGTTGCAGTTTTGCCAACGCTGGTTGCGTTAGGCGAAGGTGCAGATGTCGATACAGATGATGCAGATGATGTTGGTGAAATTTCCAAGACAGAACGCGTGGTTGTGTTGTCTAAATTGTTGGCGGCAGATGCGAATGTTGGGTCTTTGTCGGTGGCGCTGCCAATTGCGCATGATTTAATTCGTATGCAGGATTATTTAGAAAACGAAGGGGTCGATGCTGCGTCTGTTCAATGGGATGATTTGGTTGATGAAAAATATGCCGCGCATTTTCAAAACAAGGCAAAGATTTTAAATATTTTATCACAATTTATGAATATGTATGCAGGTGGCAGATTGACCGGTGCTGCTGTGCGCAATCATGATATTCGTGCCTGGATTGGTGAATTAAAAAAATATAAATTTGTGGTTGTGTGTGGCTCGACCGCCAGTGTGCCTGCGACAGCGGATTTGATGCGGGCTGTTGCTGAAATGCCAAATGGGCGAATAATTTTGTCTGGTAAAATTTCGGGGCGGGTTCAGGATTTTGTGTTGAATACAAACCCCTATAATTCGGAATATAAATTCCTGGTCAGTTTGGGGCTGTCTGTGGCTGATGTGTTGCCAATTGATGTTGGCGTATCTGTAATTGATTTTATGAATGTTGCATTTGGTAATGATTGTGAAACGCCAAATACAGAATATGATTTGTCGCATTGTCATTTGATTAATTGTCCAACCGAAGCAGTAGAAGCCGCGGTTGTTGCAAAGATTGCGCAGAAAAGTGCGGACGAAAACAAGTCTGTCTTGATTATTACACCAGACGCGGCGGGAAATCAAAGAATTGCAAATGCGTTTGGGGCACTGGGTATTGATGCGGATTTTTCATCTGCTGTGTCAGGTGCTATGACGCGTACAGGGCGCGCGTTATTAAATATGTTGGATGCGTGGGTTGAATCCGGCTCTGGAGCGTTTGATAAAATATGTAATCAATGTAATAACAATTTATTTGATACGATTGCAAAAATTGTTGATGAAAATTTGGTGGATTTTGCGCCTAAATTTGTCGCGGATGATGATGAAAGTGTTTTGATTTGGGGTGCAATAAAAGATTTATCAGATGAACTTATGCGTGCTGGCGTTGCGTTGACTTTGCAGGATGTGCGTGCTTTTGTGGCAGATGCGTTGGCGGGCGTATCTGTTCGTGCGCCAATGAAGGATGATGCCAAGATTGTTGTGTTGGGGACAATTGAATCGCGTATGCAGACCGCAGATGTTGTGATTTTAACTGGTTTAAATGATGGAATGTTTCCGTCGCGTGGGTATGAAAACGCATGGTTGCCCGTATCTGTTGCTGATAAAATCGGGTTGCCGTCTGCGGACAGAAAGGTGGCTTTGCAGTCTTTGGATTTTATGAATTTGTCGTGTGGGGCAGATGTTTATTGGACACGGTCTGCAATTTCTGGTGGCGTACAAACGGCAGAGTCCAGATTTATATCACGTGTAATTGCGCGCCGCGCAAAAGTGGATTTAATGCAGGGTGAAAAAATATTGGGTGATATCGCAAATGCAGAAAAACAGCCGTACAGACCGATTGATGATTCTGCACCAACGCCGCCTGCGGATTGGTCAGATGTGTATGTGACAGAATTAGAATATCTAATACATAATCCATATGCGTTTTATGTTAAGCATATTTTGAAACTTAAAAAACTGGACGACTATTGGGTGGGGCCAGATGCGCGAACTTTTGGTAATTTGGTGCACGATGTTATTGAAAAAGCCAAGGACTATAATCCGGCCAATTTAGTTGCAATGATGGACGCGGCGGCATTGGAAAAATTAGGGCAGGGCAATATGCTGTTCCATTTTTGGCATAAAAGATTTGTTGAAATTGCGCCCGTTATCGCAGAAGAAATGACAAAAATTCAAAATGCGTTTCATGAGATAGATGGTGCTGTAAAAATAGCAGGGCGTACAGTTCGTGCGCGTGCCGATTTGGTTTGGGATGGTGGCGTATTGGATATTAAAACAGGGGCAGCGCCAAATAAAAGTCAATTGGAACAGGGCAATATGCCGCAGTTGCCGTTAGAGGCATTGATGCTGAAAAATGGTGGCTTTAAAATAAAAACTTCTGGATTGTCAGATGCGCCGATAATGAAGTTTTTGCAATTAAAAAATAATGATGCGCATATAATCGAATATGATGCGGACGCAACCGAAATAATGATGAATTCGGCTGTGTTGAAAACGACTGAACTGTTTAATATATATTCCGCGGGCAATGCGCCATATGAATATCGTGAAACCAATGACCAAAAATATCAGCAATTTGATGATTTGGTGCGAAAATAAGTAATTTTATTTTCCCAAGCACAGTTGGCCAAATGTTGCGTCCATAACTTCGGCTGCTGTGATTGTGCCCAGTATTTTGCCAATTGCGTCACTGGCGCGTCTGGTGTGTTCGGCAAATATGTCATAGTTTTCACCGGCCTGTGTCGCGTTTGCTAATTCTGTGTGTGCAGATTCTAATAATTCTTTGGTGCGTGCGTTTACCGATAAAATAGATTCTGAATTGTCAAACAAATCGTGTATTTTTTTGCGCAACGCATTCATAAAATCATTCATACCAAAACCTGTTTTTACAGATGTTTGAATTATGTTTTTATCTGTTTGTTTTGTGGCAGAATCTGACTTGTTTACAACAATAATTTCATTGTTCGCTGTGCCAGTGTATTCCACAGAATTTGGCGTAAAGACGCGAATTATAATGTCAGCATTTTCGATTTCAGATTTTGTGCGTTCAATGCCAATGCTTTCGATTGTGTCATTTGTTTCGCGAATTCCTGCTGTGTCAGACAGGTTTATCATAAATCCGTCAATGTCCAGATTGATAGATACGACATCGCGTGTTGTTCCGGCAATATCTGATACGATTGCACGGTTTGAGCCAGCGATGTAATTAAAGATTGATGATTTGCCAACATTTGTTTCACCAGCCAAAACAACATTTATTCCACCGCGAATTCCGCGTGCCGTTTTATAGTTTTTTAGTGCTGTGTCGATTTCGGTGTATAATTGTTCGGCTGTTTTGTGAACTGTTTCTGCAATGTTTTGTGGCAGGTCATCTGGACTGTAATCCAGTATTGCTGCCGCATAGGCGGAAACTTCAATCATTTTTTTGCGCCAAGTGTTGTATATTTCGCTGTCTGTACCCATCATGGAACGCAATGCAGATTTGCGTTGCATATCTGTTTGTGCATCAAGCAGTGCAGCCAGTCCATCAACATCCGCCAAATCCATTTTGTTGTTATAAAATGCGCGGCGGGAAAATTCCCCAGGTGTTGCCATACGCATATTCAATGTAGATAAAAATTCAAAGACTTTATTAATAACCGCAGGTGCACCATGTGTATGCAGTTCAATAACATCTTCGCCCGTAAAAGAATTTGGTGCAGGGAAGTAAATTGCCAGACATTGGTCAATTAAATCGCTGTTTTCATCGCGCAGGTTTGTAAAGTATGCGTGGCGCGGTGCTGCGTTTTCTTTGCTAATAAATTGTGCAAATATATTGCCCAGTTTTTCGCCAGAAATGCGAATGACAGAAACGCCGGATTTACCATGTCCACTTGATAATGCAAAGATTGTGTCGTTATTCATGTTATTTGCCTTTGCTGATTTCTTTTAATGCCATTGGAACCAGTGTTGATACATCGGCTGTTGGATTTTGGTTTACCAGTTTTTGTGCCATTTCGATTATGTCAAGTCTGCGATATCCCAATGATTCCAATGCCATCAGTAAATCGGGCAGGGCAGATGATGTGCTGCCAGTACCCGGGTCAGGTGCGAATAATGTTGCAGATACCCCGCCAATCTTGTTTTTCAGTTCAACGATAATTTTTTCTGCCATCTTTTTTCCGACCCCTGGGGCGGTTGCGATTGTTTTTGCATCGCCTGTTGCAATTGCAGACATTAATGTATCCGAATTTATTGTGCCCATAATTGCCATTGCAACTTTTGGTCCAACACCAGATACTGCAGTCAGCATATTAAACAGATTTTGTGATTGCAGACTGGAAAAACCAAATAAACGAATCGAGTCTTCGCGGACGACGGTTTCAATCCACAGTTCAACCGTAGATTTATGTGTCAGGTATTCCGGGGTAAAAACCTTGTACCCGACGCCATGTGTCAATAAAATAATAAAACCATCGCCGATATAGTCAACAATGCCTTGCAATTTTCCAATCATTTGTTATCCTTTTGGGGTAATTTTAATCTAATTAAATAAAAAGGTCAAATATGAGTGGACACAGTAAATGGCATAATATTCAACACAAAAAGGGTGCGGCTGACGCGGCGCGTAGTGGTTTGTTTACAAAGTTGGCACGCGAAATTACTATGGCGGCAAAACTGGGCGATAAAAATCCAGATAATAACCCAAGACTTCGTTTGGCTATTTTGACAGCTCGCAAGAGTTCGATGCCAAATGACAATATTAAACGCGCAATTGAAAAGGCGTCTGGATCAAATACAGAAAACTATGAAGCAGTAAGATATGAAGGCTATGGTCCTGGCGCGGTTCCTGTTATCGTAGAAGCGTTGACTGATAATCCTCGTCGTACTGTGCCAGAAATTCGTAATATCTTTGGTAAAAACGGTGGAAATATGGGGGAAGAGGGGTCTGTTGTGTTTATGTTTACACGCGCTGGCCAAATTATGTATCCCGCATCTATCGGTAAAACCGAAGATGAGATGATGGAAATTATTATGGAGGCAAACGCCGACAATCTGGAAGCATCTGATGAGGGTTTTATTATTACAACAAAACCAGAAGATTTTGTGACTGCGCAAAAATATTTGTCTGATATTTTGGGCGAACCAGAACAGGCAGAATTGACATGGTTGCCAAATATGCCAATGGACTTGGACGACGAAACTTATGCCAAGTTGGAAAAATTGGTTGATGCATTGGATGCAAATGATGATGTGCAGAAGGTATTCACAGCCGCTGCATAAAAATAAATTATAATAACATATCTAAAAACAAAAACGATGGCTCATGTAGCGTTATGTACACTACGCCATCGTTTTTGTTTTTATCTAAATTATTCTAATTTATTTTCCGCTAATCACGAACAATGTTTTTTGTTCGGGAATCTCATGTAGCGTTTGTACACTACGATTCCCGATTTGCTTTTATCTAAGTCATTCTAATTTATTTTACACTAATCACGAACTGCGGTGCCGGCATTTATGTAGTGTTTGTACACTACATTGCCGGCACTACTTACATCTATATCATTATATTTAATTTATTTGCTAATCACTTACGCTAAGTTTTTTTTTATGATATAATATATCAACCATGGGAAGAGAGAAGTATATTTTTGTTAAAGATAAAGTCAGTGGGTTTTCATTTGCAAAACTGGGGTTGTTTACTGGGTTTGCTGATGGTATTTATAATGCGGTTTATTCATTAGTTATACTGGAAATTTTTCGCAGCAGTGCAGTTGTTGGTATTTATGCGACTATATACGCTGCGTTTTGTTTTTGTGTAGGGTTGTTTGTTAATGAAATTTTGTGTATGTTTTCCAAGGCGCGTGTTTTTTATTTCGCAATGCTGATGGTGGCGATTTGTTATACGATGATGAGTTTTTCTATTCTGCCACGAACATTTATTATTTTGGATTATACAACAGGGTTGGCGACGACGCTGATAACAGTTTTAATTCCGTTGTTTATGTCGGATTTTTCAAAAAATATTGGTATGGCTCGTTTGAATTCCAGGTATCATTTGTGGGCAAATGTTGGTGCGCTGTTTGCGCCAACTGTTGCGGTTATTATTGCGAATTATTTTGGAAACCGGGCAGCGTTTTTTGGGTCTGCTGTTATTTATTTGTTAGGTTGGGGCTTCTTTAAATTGTTTGGTATTGTGCAACAGGATAAAGAATTAAAACCTGTTAATCCGAGAAAGACATTAAGGGCTCTGTTCAAAAATGCAGCGGTTTTCTTTCGTATGCCGGGGATGATGCGCGCATATATTGTCAACTTCGGTTATTATGCGTTGCGTGCGTTGCGTGTTTTGTATGTGCCTATTTTAGTAATAGAAAATGGTTTTTCAAAAGACGCACTTGGGTGGGTTTTGACATTGGGAATTATTCCTTATTTGGTGTTGACTGAATTTATGGGGCGTGCGGTAAAGCGCTATGGAAAAACGCCTTGGTTGCTGATGGGGTTGGGTTCATTTGCATTGTTGGCAGCAATGGCAACATTTACAACAGGTTGGCCTTTGTTGGTTATATTTGTTGCGTGGCAGGTGTCGGGCGCGTTGATGGAGTCTGTCCATGATTTGTTGTTCTTTGATAATATGCCGTTGTCACAACAATCGCGCTTTTACGGGGTGTTTCGTACCAGTTCGAATTTGCCGAATATTATCGTTCCAACATTGGGCGCGGCGATGATTGCATTGTGTGGTACGACCGCCGCTGTTTGGACTGTGGCGGCATTTGTTGGTGCGTTTTCTGTGCTGGTTTTGGTTGCAGGACGCAGATAAGTTTTTATTGCTTTTTGCCTGCTTTCTTTGTATGATTTTGTTTGAAAAATAAAGGGGAAAAGTATGGCAAAGAAAGAAGTTAGTAAAGATACAAGTGGGGCGGTAAAAAATCCTGCGTTGGAATCTGCATTGGCACAAATTCAAAAACAATTCGGTAAAGAAGCTATTATGAAAATGGGCGATGGTTCTCAGCAAAATATTGAGGCTATTTCCAGTGGTTCTTTGGGGTTGGATATCGCGTTGGGTATTGGTGGATATCCAAAGGGCAGAATTGTTGAAATTTATGGGCCAGAAAGCTCTGGTAAAACAACATTGGCGTTGCATGCGGTTGCAGAATCGCAAAAAAAAGGTGGAACTTGTGCGTATATTGATGCAGAAAATGCGTTGGATCCAAGCTATGCAAAAAAATTGGGCGTTGATGTTTCTAATTTGATTATTTCCCAGCCTGATTCAGGGGAACAGGCATTGGAAATTGCGGATACGCTGATTAAATCTGGTGCGGTTGATGTTGTTGTCATCGATAGTGTGGCAGCCCTGGTGCCAAAAGCAGAATTAGAGGGAAACATTGGCGATTCTTTTGTTGGTACAACAGCCCGTTTGATGAGCCAGAGTTTGAAAAAATTGGCCGGGTCTGTATCGCGCAGTAATACATTGCTTATCTTTATTAACCAAATTCGTATGAAAATCGGTGTTATGTTTGGTAATCCTGAAACAACATCTGGTGGCAATGCGTTAAAGTTCTATGCGTCTGTGCGTCTTGATATCCGCCGTACAGGTCAAATCAAAGATAAAGAAAATATTATTGGAAACGAAACGCGCGTCAAAGTCGTAAAGAACAAAGTCGCGCCACCTTTCCGTACTGTTGACTTTAAAATTATGTACGGTGAAGGAATTTCTAGAATTAGCGAAATTTTGGATATGGGTGTCAAATATGATTTGATTGAAAAGGCTGGCAGTTTCTATTCTTATAACAGCGAACGTATGGGTCAGGGCGAAGCTAATGCTCGTCAATGGTTAAAGGATCACCCAGAAGCGCAACAGGCGTTGTTGGATAAAATTATGGCGCGTGCGTCCGGTATCGCAGAAGAAATGACAACCGGTCCAATCGATGATGATTTGGATAATGCAGAAGAATAGTGTTGTGTTGCCAGCCAAATTTTTTGGCTGGCTTTTGTTTTTTAATAAAAGGGATGTAAATGAATTTTGCAAGATTTATCGCAATGACAGATATCGTTGTTAACGGGCATATCTTGAATTGGTTTTGGCGACCACGGGAAAAACGTCGTGCGGTGCGTAGCGCTGTGATAGAACGTGTGATCCCAAAATATTTTGAACGATATTTGCCAGCAGCGGCGGCGGTTAAAGAACGCAAAGTGGTTAATAATGATAAAAATGACAAGATTTTTACATTGTGGTTGCAGGGTGAAGATAAAGCTCCGCCTTTGGTTCAGGCGTGTTTCCGCAGTGTCAGAAAAAACTGTAAGCAAGAATTAGTTGTCTTGGATGAAAAGACAGTTTTTGATTATATAACATTGCCAGATGCTATTATGAAAAAGCGCAAAGCGGGCAAGATTTCACATGCGCATTTTGCGGATATTTGTCGTGTAGAATTGCTGTATAATCATGGGGGCTTCTGGTTGGATTCAACCGGGTTTGTGACCGAACCAATTCCAGACTGGATTGCAAACGAGGACTTCTTTGTTTATATGGCGGGGCAAAATGTGGGCAGCCCATACAGTTATATGCAGAACTGTTTCATTCGTTCGCGCAAGGGTGCATATCTGTTGGATGCGTGGCGTGCGATGATGTTGGATTATTGGGTTCATGAAAACGGTCCGTTCGATTACTTTATGCATCAGTTGTTGTTCAAGACAATGGTTATGAATGATGAACGGGCAAAGAAGTATTTCGCAAAGATGCCACATGTTGACCAAGATCCAACGCATGCGCTGTGGTGGGCATATCATGACAAACCATATGATGAAAAAACTTTTAAGGAAGTGACAAGTGGGGCTTTCTTTCAAAAGACAACATATCAACAGGCCAAGAATCCAAAACCTGGGACTGTTGCGGCCGAAATGTTGAAAATGTAAAACAAAGGATATTGCTATGCCTGTCGTTTCAATAATTATCCCAATATATAATGTCGAAAAGTATTTGCGCAGATGTTTGGAAAGTGTGCAAAATCAGACTTTCGAGGACTGGGAAGCGATATGCGTTAATGATGGTAGCCCTGATAACAGTGGTGAAATTCTGGCGGAATTTGCCAAAAAGGACAAGCGTTTCAAAATTGTAAACAAAGAAAATGGCGGTTTGTCAGATGCGCGTAATGCAGGTATGGAACATGTCCGTGGTGATTATGTTTTGTATCTGGACAGCGATGATTTTATTCATCCGCAAACTTTGGAAATTGCGTATTCTTTAGCTGTGCGCGATGGGTCTGATATTGTGTCTTTTACATATGACAGAATTTATCGTCCTCAGTTGATGATACGGCACTTTTTACATATGGATACGGACAATGTTATCCCGCGTCGTATAAACAAAAAGTATAATGTCGCAAATGTTCAGACACTTATCACAGATGATGTATATGAATATGCAACAGAACGGACGCATAATAAATTTAATCCAAAACGCAAATGGTTAATAAAACATTGTCAGGTTTGGAAAAATTTATACAAACGCGAATTGATAGAAGGTATCCCATTTATTAAGGGGGTTTTGTTCGAAGATTTCCCATGGTGGAGCAGGGTTATGCTGCGCAACCCACGTGTGACTATTGTGCCACTGCCGTTGTATTTCTATGTGCCGAATTTTGGTGGTATTGTGTTGGGGGCGAAGCAATTGCGTATTATGAAAAGTTTGTGTGCAGGTATTGAAGATGCTTTTCTGGCTTATAAAAAAACGGCAACACAATATCAAATGCAACAGTGGAACAAAAACTTTAAATGGTATTTTATCAAGTGGGCTTTCCGAAAGGTTCGTTATATTGATTCTGATGAAGATATGGCGGCTGCGCGTGAATGCTTTGTTCGCTTGAATAAAATAGGTGCGTTGGAAATGCCTCCTTATAAATGGGCAGAACAGTTGCGTGAAAATATTTTGGAATTTATAGGCAAGTAAAATGCATAAAAAGAAACAGAAAATAGTTTTTTGTTTGCGCGATATGCAATTGGGTGGTGCGGAGTCTGTTTTGGTTCGTGTTCTGGAACAATTGTTAGAACGCAATGATTTAGAAATTTCTTTTGTTTCGTATGTTAATATAAGCGAACCTTTTTATGCAGAGTGGTTTAGGAAGCATCCAGAAATTAAACATTGTGTTTTATATCCTTGTCCATGGTTGGGAACGAAATTAAAACGTTTCTTTTTGTTGCGGATTATACAACATTGGACGCGTGATATATATCGTTGGGGCAAACGCGTTTTTATTGGCTGTCATGTGTTGAAAAATGCAGATGTTGTAATCGATTATTATGATTTTGGATTCAGAAAAGAGTTTAAAAATTTACATGCTAAAAAGATTGCGTGGTGGCATTCTTCTATTAATAAATTTTTTAGCAAAAACTGTAACACAAAATTTATAAAAGATTATGATTTGTTTGTCGCTTTGACTGATGGGTTTGTCGAAGAATTTAAACAGCGTTTGCCGCAGTATAAAAATAAGATAGTTCGAATTTATAATCCGATTGATATTAATTCTGTGCAGAAAAAAATAGTGGCGTCTAAATTGCCTGATTTTAATGAATATTTTGTTTGTGTGGCGCGATTGTCGCAAGATAAAGATATTGAAACGGTTTTAAGAGCTTTTGATATGTTTTGGCAGAAAAACAATCAACCCAATGTTTATATGATTTTTGTCGGTGGTGGAGACCAGAAAAAATATCGTGAAATTGCAGACAGATTGATTGCGCAAAAAAATATAGTTTTTGTTGGTCCGCAAAAGAACCCGTTTGGATTTATGCGCGGTGCGTTGGCTAATATTTTATCTAGTCACAGCGAAGGTATGGCAATGGTTTTAGTAGAATCTATGTTGGCGGGTACTTTAAATATTGCGTCTGATTGTAAAAATGGTCCGCGTGAAATTTTGTTGCATGGAAATGCTGGGTTATTGTTTGTGCCGGGTGACGCAGAAAAATTGGCACAACATATGGAGGTCGTTTGGAATAAACAGGTGCCCGTTCAGAAATTAATAAAGGCTGCGTCCGATTCTTGTCATCGATTTGATGCAAAAAATGTTATGCCAGATATTATAAAACTTTTTTAAATCCTGCTTTTCTTAAAACGCGTTGGAATTTTTACAACGATTTTTAGCCCCAGCATATTAGGCTTGTTTATTGCGTATGGTGCGCGAAGATAAGTCTGAATTGTGCGGGCAATACCAATCCATTTTTCCCCACGGGCAGGGCGGTTGGTCACATCGTTAATAGTGCCATTGCCACGACGGCGCAGGTGATTTAACCAATCTGTCCCACGGGCGGCGGCTTTTGATTCCAGCATTTTCATATCAACAGCACCAAAGTGCAATAGGTATAAGTTTTTATCAATGTGGAAATTTTTGCCCTTGATTCTGTGAAAGCCAGAACCCCAACGAACAGGTTTGTTTATCACAATAGGTTTTGTGTATCTGGTGGACAACAGCGCGTATTCGCGTTGTGATAAAAATGATTTTTTTGTATCAAGTGTTTTTTCACAATTCATATTTTGACCGATGTCCAATCCCAGACCAGAAACAGTTGTTTTTATCTTTTTGTGTGATAAATATTCGCGTAAAGATGTGTTTAGGGCAGGGTCAACAATTAAAAACTCGTCACAATCACAACCAATAATAATGTCGTATTTTTTCAATAATTCATTTGCCAGATTTGATATCAATCCAATTCTGTATTTGTCGCCTTCGCTGCGAGACATATTGCGGTGTGGCAGTTTTTTTACTGTGACGCCGTCGGCGTTTTTAGGAACAACTTGGTCGGTGCCATCAAGGTATATGTACAAGTTTTCAGTGCCAAATTCGCGACCATAGTATTCAATCCAGCGTGATAAAAAGAATTCATCATTTCTGGCCATGGTGATAACAGCAATGCGTTTTAGTGTTTGTGTCATATTCCCTCGACAAAAAGTTTGTGGATTGCGTGTTTTATGTTTCTGTATGCAATTTTTATTGGGTTGTGTGTTAATAATTTTTTTATATATTTTTCCCCGTACAGTGTGTTTGCAGATGATAAAATAGCTGCTGCGGCTGTTTGGTTGGTGTGGCGCAGAACATATGATATTTGACCGCCCAATGCGCCGTGGTTGCGTGTAAAGGCGACTTTTTTCATAAGCGGCATACCAGATTTATACAGTTTCTTTATTTTGTTATATACACCGCGACCAGGTACGCAATACAGACAATCCCATGTTAATCCGTATTCCAAAATGATTTTTGACAGCCCTTGTTCGTATAATTTGGTGATTGCGCCTTTGTCTTTTAATTTAGTAATCGCGTGCATAAATTCATCAAACCAATCTGTTAAAAATACAGATGGTTTCAGCCCGACAAACCAAGATTGTATATGCGGGTGTTCGTGATGTGGGTTTTTTACAATTCCAAAGCCGTCGTGTCCCATATTTTCCATCGCGTCAAAGTATCTGGACATATCATATAATGGACCGTAAACAGAATCATTTACAAGATATATAAAGTCATATTCGGCTAAGTTTAGATTTTGTTTTGCCCAGATATATGCGCGCTTGTATGAGCCAAAATCGTATTCGCCATGGCGCATGGCAGATGCGTTTAAAACGAATTTTTTTAATTTATTTAATTCTGTTTTTTCGCAGTCGCTGTCCATGCATAAAACAATGTCGCCAAATTTAGATAGCGCGCCTACATAATAAACCAATGCATCATCAACGACGCCGTTTTGATTGTAGCCTGCAAATAAAAATAATCGTTTGGTCATTTCTTGTTTTTTAATTGTTTTACATACTTGTTCATATGTTTATATGTTGACATATATTTTATAGAAAAGCTATTGTAAAAAAAACGCCCAGATGGGCGTTTTTTATTCTTCGATATGTTTTTTTAATTTTTTGCGTGTATTGCTGTCTAATTCTTTTTTGCGCAAACGAATTGTTTCAGGTGTGACTTCGACCAATTCGTCGTCTAAGATATAAGACAATGCTTCTTCCAGCGATATACGGCGCGGTGGTGCCAAAAACAATTTTTCATCAGCAGTGACTGAACGCATATTGGTCAGTTCTTTGCCCTTGATAGGGTTGACTTCTAAATCGTTTTCTTTGCTGTGTTCGCCGATAATCATACCTGAATAAACTTCGGTCTGTGGATCGATGAACAGTGTGCCGCGTGGTTGCAGGTTAAACAGCGCGTATGTTGCAGCTGCGCCTTTTTCCATAGATACCAGTACGCCTGGGCGATATTGTTGAATGGCACCACGGTATGTGTCGTATTTGTCAAAGACACGGTTCATAATGCCTGTGCCGCGTGTGTCTGTGCGGAATTCTGATAAATATCCAATCAGGCCGCGCGATGGTGCAGAAAATACAATGCGTGTTTTGCCGCCACCAGATGCTTTCATTTCTGTAATTGTTGCTTTGCGTTTTGTCATTTTTTCGATAACAACACCACTGAATTCGTCGTCTACATCAATTACGACATCTTCAATTGGTTCCAGTTTTTCACCGTTTTCATTTGTTTGCATTACAACGCGTGGACGGCTGACGCTAAGTTCGAAACCTTCGCGGCGCATTGTTTCAATCAAAATGCCCAGCTGTAATTCGCCACGACCAGAAACCTCGAATGCTTCGTTGTTTTCGCTTTGTTCGACTTTTAATGCGATGTTTGTTTCGGCTTCTTTGAACAAGCGTTCGCCAATCATACGCGAAGTTAATTTTTTGCCAGACTTTCCAGCCAAAGGCGATGTGTTCACGAAAAATGTCATCGTCAGGGTTGGTGGGTCAATTGGCATCGCAGGAATTGGTTCTGTCACAGATAAATCGCACAGTGTGTCTGCCACAGTTGCTTTGGAAAAACCAGCAACAACAACGATGTCACCAGCAGATGCGGTATCGCGTGAAATTTTTTCAACACCGCGATGTTCAATGATTTTTGTGATTTTTGCGTTTTCAATAAACTCACCATTGCGGTTGATTGCCTTGACCGATTGGCCAACACGAACGGTGCCTGATTCAATCTTGCCGGTCAGAATTCGGCCAACATATGGGTCGGCTTCCAGTGTGGTTGCCAGCATTGTAAATGGGGCGTCCAATTGACAACGGGTGCCATTGCAATCTGGGGCAGGCACATGGTCAACTATTAACTGGAATAATGGTGTCAGGTCTTTCTTTTCGTCATTTAAATCACGAACAGCCCAACCATCACGACCAACAGAATATAAATATGGGAAGTCAAGTTGTGAATCAGTTGCGCCCAGTTTGTCGAATAAATCAAATGTTTCTGTTAATACTTCGTCTGGACGGGCGTCAGAGCGGTCAACTTTGTTAATGCAGACTATTGGACGCAGTCCCAGTTTTAACGCCTTGGACAATACAAATTTTGTTTGGGGCAGTGGGCCTTCGGCACTGTCGACCAATAATACAACGCCGTCAACCATTGATAAAATTCGTTCTACTTCGCCACCAAAGTCAGCGTGCCCAGGCGTATCAACAATGTTAATTTTATATTCGCCCCATTGGATAGATGTAGGTTTTGCAGAAATTGTAATGCCGCGTTCGCGTTCAATGTCGCCGCTGTCCATAACGCGGTCTTCGACCTTTTCGTTGGCGCGGAATGTGCCGGCCTGTTTTAACATGTTGTCAACCAGTGTTGTTTTTCCGTGGTCAACGTGTGCAATAATTGCAATATTGCGTATTTTCATAGTTTTTGCCCCATATTTTTAATTTGCTTGTACAGGGTATAACTAAAAAATCCTTTTTTCAAGAAATATTAAGCATATATATTGACATTGAGCCTGGTTTGTCTATACTGGATGTCCCTGATGTTGTAATTGTGATAAAAGGTAAGCAAAAATGGCAAACAGAAAATATATTGAAACAGATATTTATGAAATTATAAGTTGTGCGTTCAATAATTTGAATTTGTTGGCGCGTAAAGATCTGGAAAAGGCACGAAAAAAAATGTCTCAGAAAGATAAATGGCTTGCAGAATGTGCGTTGGTTTATATGAATGATGTTGCAAAAAATCCTGCTAAATATTTTTCTCGCGCTTATACAGAACAGGCTTGGCATAATCGGGCATTAGAATACGCGAAAAAAAATAATTTGAAGCAGACATGGCAGGCTTTGTATATTGTTGAAACGCCCGCAATGATTGCAAATTCAAAAATGACGGACGCATTTGTGAAACCAGAATTGAAACATGTTTGCTTTAATTTGTGTGAAGCAATCAAAGATTGGGAATATCACCGCACTGCAAAAAGATGTAATTATGAACATGATGCGGAAAAAGTAGTTGGGCTGGCAAACAGAATAGACAGTGTTTGCAAAATAGCAACTATGAACCCTGTAAAACGCAAGTGGATGGAATTTGTAAAGGTGTTTCAAAGATAAAAAAAACTCCCCAACGGGAGTTTTTTTAGTCGTTAACCATTGTGTTTTCCACCGATTTTTGTGCGTCCACCCATCAGCGGTTGTAATGCTTTTGGAATGTTTACAGAACCATCAGGGTTTTGGTGGTTTTCAATTACTGGCACAATTGCGCGCGGCAGGGCAATGCCTGTGTTGTTTAATGTTGCGCAGAATTTCATGCTGCCATCGTTTGCGCGGAAACGAGTATTTGTGCGACGCGCTTGGAATTGGCCAATCGAAGAACAAGAGCCTAATTCACGATATGTATTTTCACTTGGGAACCATGCTTCGACATCATGCATTTTTACTTTGTTAAAGCCCATGTCGCCGGTGCACGCTTCGATAACGCGATATGGTAATTCCAAATCTTCCATAATTTCGCACAGGTTATTTAATAAATGTTCGTGCATTTCGTCCGATTGTTCTGGTGTACAATATATGTATTGTTCAACCTTGTTAAATTGGTGTATGCGGACGATTCCGCGGGTGTCGCGACCGGCGGCACCGGCTTCTTTGCGGAAACAAGGCGAAAATCCAGCGTATTTAATTGGTAAATCTTTTTCGTTTAATACTTCGTCAGAATGCAAAGAATTTAAAATGATTTCTGCAGTGCCCGCCAGACAACGGTCTGTGTCTGTTAGCATAAATACATCATTCGTCATCACAGATGTATCTGTACCCATAAAGTGACCCGCATTAAATATTGTCTGTGGCTTAGTAATAGCAGGGCAGTTTACAAATGTAAATCCTTTGGCAATTAATTTTTGTAAAACATATGTTTGTATTGCCAGTTCCAATTCCGCTGCTTCGCCAAACAGGGCGTATGTGCGTGTGCCACAGATTGATGCGATTTTTTCAGGTCTGTACCAGTTGTTCATTTCCAACAATTCCCACTGTGGACGTGGGGTAAAATCGAATTCGCGCGGTGTACCAACGCGGCGGATTTCAACATTTTCTGTGTCATCGCGACCAATTGGTGCTTTCGCGTGTGGTATTTGTGGTACGCGGTGTAATAATTCGTTTAATTCGCTTTCTTTGTCTGCCAATTCGGCTAAATCATTAGCGATTTCTGCGCCGATTTCTTTGGATTTTGCAATCAGCGGTGCTTTGTCTGTGGCGGTTGGTATTTCGCGTGTGATTTTGTTCTTTTCAGCGGTTTTGCTTTGTGTGATGGTTTTAAGTTCACGAACGCGTTTGTCCAGTTCGATAATTTGGTCTGTGTAATCGTCAAAGCCTTTTAATTCACAGGCTTTTTTTACGATGTCTGGATTTTCACGAATAAATTTTATATCCAACATTTTGATATTTCCTTAGGTTTAATAATTATGGATTGTATTGTATAATGATTTGTTTTTCTTGTAAAGAAGATGCGTGATAAATTATTCCCCCAGTGGGGATGACGAAAAACTGAAAAACGCAAAACTTATATTCATAACCTCCTTATTATAATTTATTTTTTTGTTGTGTGCAATATTTTCGTAAGTGTTTATTTTGGTTGTAAGCCATTATTTTTTTTGTTATATTGTCGCCAAGAAAAAAGGAAGAAAGTCTATGTATGATATTGTGATTTTAGGGTCTGGTCCCGCAGGTTTAACGGCGGCATTATATGCTGCGCGTGCGAATAAAAAAACAATCGTGTTGGGTGGCGACAGGCTGGGCGGACAAATGGCAGGTATTGCGGATTTGGAAAATTATCCTGGCTGGCAGGGCAGTGGCGCCAAGTTGGCAGAGTTTATGAAAAATCAGGCAGAAACCTTTGGTGCGACTGTAAAATTTGTTGGTGCAAAAAGTGTGGAAAGTGCACCAGAAAATCAATTTGTTGTGCGTGCAACAGACGGAAAAGAATATGTTGGTCGGGCCGTTATCGTTGCAACAGGCGCCAGTCCCAGAAAGTTGGAAATAGAAGGCGCGCGCGAACTGATGGGACGTGGTGTTTCGTATTGTGCAACATGTGACGGTTTCTTTTACAGTGGAAGAACGGTCATTGTATTAGGGGGCGGAAACAGCGCGTTAAACGATGCGTTGTATTTGGCAGATTTGGCGAAAACTGTAAAAATCGTATATCGTAAATCAGATTTTTTCCGTGCCGAAGCTGTTCTGCGTGAACGTGTTGCAGCGCGTGAAAATATTGAATGTTTGTTCAATACCGATTTGAAAAAAATCGAACCGAAACCAGATTCCCAAGACGGCGAATTGATTGTGACAACAACTGATGATAAACAAATTATTGTTGATGGTGTTTTTGTTGCAATCGGGCACGAGGCGAATACAGACTATCTGTCAGAAGATATTAAACGCGACGCGATGGGACGCTTGGCGCCTGACGCTTTGCCGGCGGGGATGTTTGTTGCGGGTGATGTGCACAGCGACATCAAAATGCAAATTGCAACAGCTGTTGGCACGGGGTGTGCTGCCGGTATGGATGCGATTGCGTATTTAAACAAACTGCAATAAATCAGGGCAGGTATGGCAAAAAGAATATTAGGAATTGACCCAGGGCTTTTGCATACAGGTTGGGCGATTATAGACGCCCAGGGGCCATCGCGTCATTATGTTGCCAGCGGTGTTATTTTGCCGCCAAAAAACGAAACAATGGCAAACCGGTTGGCATGTATTTTTCGTGGTGTAAGTGAAATTTGTGAAAAGTTTTCGCCAGACGAGCTTAGTATTGAAATAATTTTTGTTAATACAAATGCAAAGACTTCTTTGGTTTTGGGACAGGCGCGAGCAGCAGCAATTGTTGCGGCTGCAATTCGTGAAATACCTGTGTTTGAATATGAGCCGAATAAAATCAAAAAAGCGCTGACTTGTGCGGGGCACGCAGATAAAGACCAAGTATATAAAATGGTGAAAATGTTTTTGCCATTGGCAAATCCAAAGACCCCAGATGAAAGCGATGCAATTGCAATTGCGTTGGCGCATGCGAATTCGATGCAGATAAGGGCTTTTTAAAAAATCCCCAATTGGGGATTTTTATTTTCTGAAACTTATTTTGCTGACTGCGTCATAACCAAAGTATTTATTTATGCGTTTGATAATTTCATCAGATTGATATGATAATTGCAATGCGTGTGCAGGTGCAGCAGGGCGGATTACTACATTAAATGTGTTGTCGCGGTTTTTCTTTATCGCAGCCAGTTTTGCAATTGATGAAATGTCGCGCCCCATTATTTCATCCCATCTGTTTGCCAAGTCGGAATCAGATGCGCGCACACCAAAAATTTTTATCAGCCCACCCAATGCACCGGCGATTGTTTGTGGGCTTGACTTGCGTTCGTCAAATTTCTTAGCGTGGTTTGACATAGGTGTATTCTTTGGGCATTAAAATAAACATTTTTCCTTGGGCGTGTTGACCCTGAGCAAATTTATATGCTTCATCACCTTTGCCAAAGAAGATGTCGGCACGAATCCAACCGCGGATTGCGCTGCCTGTGTCTTGGGCAATCATCAAGCGACGAAATGCGCGGCCGTCGGATAAATTTGTGCTGATGTATACTGGCATACCCAATGTGTATAAATCATCGTCCATTGCAATGCTGCGGATTTTAGATAGTGGTGTACCAAGTTTTCCAATTACATCAGGTGGTGTTGATTCATAAAAATATACATATCGTGGATTTTTATAAATTACATCGCGCGCCAATGTCGGGTTGGCTTTTAAGTGTTGCCAAACCGCTTCGGATGAATAGCCCCCCGCTGGGCGTATTCCGCGATTGCGCAATTCTTCACCGATTGATTTAAATGGCATATCGTTTACGGCTGCAAAATTTAATTTTACATCTGTACCGTCTTCCAGTCTTAAATTACCGCTGCCTTGGATTTGTAGGTTTTGAACATCGACAATGTTTGCCCAATATAATATGCGACCAATTTTCTTTTCAACAATGTCTTTTTTTGAAACGCCTTTGTAATTGCGTCCGTCAGTTGGTATGCCCATTAATGGTTCGTTGCATGTGGCGGTTTTGTTGCGACAGGCCGGAATAATAGGAGAGTAATATCCTGTGTATGTGCCGGTGTCTGTGCCGTTTTCGTTGAAAATCTGATATGGTTGAAAATGAGACTCAAACCATGCACGAACAGTTGCTGTGTCTGCAGATGCGCTTGGCAACATACGACATTTTTCGGCAAATAATTCGCGGTCTGGAATTACACGGCCTGTAAATTGAATTTTAGCCTTGCAAGAATTACGAAACGCCTGCAGTGCATATCTGACATCGTCGTCGCGCCAGCCGGGCAATTCACTGTACGATACGCGTTTGAAATTAGATGGCAATACCGAATTGTCCCCAGAAACGGTTGGTGTAGACAGGTCGCATGATGTCAATGTAATTGCGGTCAATGCAGCTAAAATACCGCGGATAAAAAATTTTTTATTTAAAAAATACATTTTTATAAATCCCCCCACTTGCAAAATTTTTTGATAGTACTATATTACCATAAAACAGGGGCGCAAGTCCAGACGATAAGGTGACAAATCACATAAAATATAATAAGGAGAAGTCATAATGGCAAAATTTAATATTATCTCACAGTTCTTGAAAGACATTTCTTTTGAAAGTCCAAATGTTCCAGAATTGTTCTTTAAAAAAGATGCAGGGCAGGCGAAATTAGAAATCAATATTGATATTCAAATCAAAGGTGCAGAAAACAACTTGTTTATGGTTGATTTGATTACAAAGGTTCATTCCAAGTTGGAACAAGATGACAAATCTATTTTCTTGATTGAATCGACATATTCTGGTCTGGTTCAAATGGAAGAAGAAAAAGATGAAGAAGCCAAAAAGCGCACATTGTTGATCGATGTTCCAACATTGTTGTTCCCAGCAGTTCGTGCGCTGATTACACGTTTGACATCTGAATCAGGTTTCCCAACATTCACAATGCAGGTTGTGGACTTTGCGCAGTTATATGCACAAAAGAACCAAAAATAAATTATAATAATTCATCTACAAGCGGTGCCGGAATCTCATGTAGCGTCGTGTACACTACGATTCCGGCACTACTTGTATCTAAATTATTCTAATTTATTTTACACTAATCGCGAGCTGTGTTTTTTGTTTCCGGCAATTCATGTAGCGTTTGTACACTACGATTCCCGATTTCCTTTTATCTAAATTATTCTAATTTATTTTCCGCTAATCACGAACTGTGGTACGGGTATTAAAAAATCCGCCGAAGCGGATTTGTTAAAACAAAATATTTATTTTGCCGCCGAATTGAATTTCGTCACTTTCAAATTCATAGTCTATGTGACCAATATATTGTGTGCGACCATATTGGCGAATCAATTTTGTGTGCAGCCACTCTTGGTCATAATCCTGACCTGTTTGGGCGTCGTTGTTTGTTGCTTTGCGGATTGTTAAGCCACCACCCAATCTGAATTCAGGCGATAATCTAAAATATGCCTCTGGCATAAAGTCAAGGAATGACATACCGCGGATTTCATCAAAAATCCAACTGGATTTTACGGTCATTGCTAATGTCATACCTGCCCATTGACGACCAAAACGCAGACCTGCGTAATAGGTTGAGTCAGCATAATATGGTGTGCGCACATGTGAACTGCCGCCGAATTTAAACCCAAACAGCACATCTGTTATAATATTAGAATTTGTGTCGCCAGCGCGTGTCAGACGATATTTTGCGCCTAAATCAATTGCGGAAAAACCATCTTGGTCACCGTTAAAATGATGCTGATAATGAACATTTGCGCCAATGCTTAATCGATTGTTCATACCATAAGATATGGATTGACCCAGACGCAAAGTGTGATCAAAATAAACAACGGAAGATTCACTTAAAACTTCTTCGGTGTTCAACAGATATAATGGGTCTGATGTGTCGTGTTCAAGTGCGTTTGCATACGATGATGCGGGCAGGGCAATTGTTGTGCCGACTAACAGGGCAGAAAAAAATTTACGCATGGTGAAAAACTCTCTCTCGCTTTTTGTGGTTGTGCCCCCGAAATTCGGGGGCGTTTATGTTTTAGAATTCAAAGATTACCTGCAGACCAACCGATGTTTCTGAATAATCTTCAACATCAGCGGTGCCAATTGGTGTCAACGAATTCAAATAATATTGTTCACCGTTTGCCAAAGGTGTATAAATTGATGAATCTTGCCAATATACATCCAATGCTTTGTCGTCAGCGTTGTCATATAATGCTGTTTTGACATACAGATTCAGCGCAAACCAATCGTTTGGTTGCCAACCAATCGCCGCCTTGGCAGAAATTTGGTTGTGCCAATCGTAATCGCCGAATATTGCCTCTGCGTTTAATGTCCAATCTTTGTTCAATACGCTGAATACGCCCAATCCGGCTTCCAGATATGTGACATTGCTGTCACCAACTTGGTATGGCAGATAGAATGCGCCATATTCATTTGCAACGCCGATGCCATAGGTGTTGCCGTCTAAATCAATGAACCATCCGCGTGCCAATCCATAGATTGTAGATGATTTGATTTTATATCCTGCTTTTACTTCGGCAAGTATGTTATTGGAAGTGTCCTTTTGATGCTGGAAATATCCGGACGCCATTGCAATCCATTCGTCGTTATCGACAAAACGCCATTGGATACCAACGCCGTACATATTTATACCAGAATCGTCAATTTTGTCTTTTGGTTGACCGTCTGACCATGTAAATTCATAATCTGTTGCGTCATAACGTAACATCCCCATTAATGCAAAGCGGTCTGTGATTCCATAACTGAAATCTTCTTTGATTGCGATTTGGTCTGCGTTCCAAGAACCAACAATTCCCGTGGCGTTTACTTCTTGGGCATCAGAGTTGTATAAAGGTAATGTTTGATTCAATGTGAAATCATATGATGAATTTGTATATGATATGTCTGTCAAAGAGCCGAATTTACCTTTCAGCGGTTGATAAAAAGGATGTGCCAAAAAGTATTTGCGTGTCGCTTTTGTTTTAATTGTTTCAGAGCGTGTTTTGCGAATAGTTCTTTTGTTTGCCGTTG
This sequence comes from uncultured Alphaproteobacteria bacterium, assembly GCA_904502095.1. Lineage (GTDB taxonomy): Bacteria > Pseudomonadota > Alphaproteobacteria > Rs-D84 > Rs-D84 > Enterousia. The sequence continues at coordinate 14,793 of CAJGDG010000006.1, read as the reverse complement.
CAGATGATGAATTTGCGCCTGTATATTCTTTATACAATGCACTGCGGTTTGCAGGCGCAGTGTAATACAAATCTGATGAATCAGATTGAGTGTTGTATGTTTTTGTGTTGGTGTTTGTTTGATATTTTTTATAATTTACTGTTTCGCGTGTGCGGGTTGATGGCGCGCCAGTCAAATCTGCGCTGGAACCTGCGCGTGTGCCCCAATTTGTCGCAGCGCCCGCGTCAGATAACCCCAATACGGCCAATGCGCCAACAATCAAAGATAACTGTTTTTTCATAATAAAATACTCCTTTTGCTCAGAATTATATCACAAAAATATATAATAAAAAAGTATAAAAAACAATTTTGTGTAAATGCCTATTTTTTACCAAAGTGCTTTTTTAAGATATCGTATGCGGCAGATATTTTTGCAAATTCTGTTGCGGCGTTTTTCTTGTCTGTGGCGGTGTCGGGATGGTATTTTTTCGCCAGCGCGCGGTATTTTGCCCCAACTTCGCGCCATGATGCAGAGATGCCCAGGTCAAATACTTTTAGTGCAGATACAACTGTTGTTGGTAATTTGCTTTTTGCAGGCATACGGTCAAATTTGCTGCGGCCTGTGATAAAGTCGTTGATAAAGTTTGCATATTCGTTTGCGTTTTCGTTGGCTTCTTTGGTGCCTTTTAATGGTTCGCCAAATGTTTGGCGTTCCCAATCTGCTTCGATTTCTTCGGCTGACATATCCGCATAATAATTCCAATTTTTATTGTATTCAGCTGCGTGTTCGCGACAGAAAAACCAATATTCCTTTAAGTCGCGTGATTTTGGTGCGCGGCATGTGCCTGCTTTGGTGCAACCGGTATGATCGCATTTTTTTATCATTATCTTTTTACCTTTTTGTTTGCCAATGGGTGATGGTTGTTAACTGTTTCTTTCAGTTTTTCTGGCATTACATGTGTATAAATTTGCGTGGTTGAAATATCTTCGTGTCCCAACATTGTTTGTATTGCGCGCAGGTTTGCGCCCCCAGCTAACAAGTGCGACGCAAAAGAGTGGCGCAATACGTGTGGACTGACCCGATTTGGTTCGATGCCCGCCAGCACAGCGCATTTTTTTATGATTTTAAACAGCCCATCGCGCGTAATGTGACCTGTTTGGCCGTTTGATGGAAACACGTATTTTGAATTTGTGTCACCACGAACATTCAGCCATTTGTTCAGTGCGTTGATTGCTGCGTCGTGCATAGGAACCAGTCTTTCTTTTGCGCCTTTGCCGTGGATCAGCAGTTTGTCGCCCAGTATGCCAGACATTGGTAATTCGCACAATTCTGATACGCGTAGTCCAGATGCGTACAGTAATTCTAACATAGCACGCAGACGCAGTGAATTGCGTACATCGCCAGCAGATGAAATTAGTAATTCGATTTCTTCGATACTTAAAAATTTAGGTAATGCGCGTTTGCGTTTTGGTAATTCCAGATTTTTTGTAGGATTGATTTTTATGATCTTTTCAATCATTAAAAATTTATAAAAGCCACGCAGGGCAGAGGCTTTGCGCGCGATGGATGTTGCCTTGTCGGGCAGTGATGATAAATAGTTTTGTATTTTGTCTTGGTCTGCGTTCATCAGTCCGCCATCAATTGCGTTGTCTGCCAGTCGTAAATCTGACGCGTAGCTGATAAGTGTTTTGTTGCTGCGTCCTTTTTCTGCAGACAAGGCTTCTAAAAAAATGTCGATATAGTTCACGAATATACCACCACTTCTGTCAAATGTTGTGTCGCAGGAAATGATATTATCATCAGTATTAACAATGCGATAACTAATACCCATATCAAAATGGCGCTAAATCTTGTTTTGTTTTTTCTTTTTAATGGCATTGTTTACATCCCTGTGTCTGTTAATCAAATTGCGTCAAAACTGTTTATGAATATGCCCGCGCCAGCAATGATAATTAATGGTGGTGCAATAATAGACAATATTGGTGGCAATGTTCCTGTCGCACCCAATGCGTTAAACATATTTATCAGAAAATATACGGCGAAACATGTGATAATGCCAAGACTGAATTTTATGCCAAAACTGTAGTTTCTGCGTTGTTTTGTTTGAGAAAATGCGACCCCAAGTGTTGCCATTGAAATCATTGTTAATGGCAAAAATAGCAATGTCCAAAACTGTACGAAATATCCGCGAGTTGGTGCGCCAATGCTGTGCATTTTTTGTATAAATGCAGGCAGGTTCCAAAATGAAATTTGGTCTGGCTGCAAATATCTGTCCAGAACGGTTTGTGGCGTCAGTAATGTTTGGACCTTCCATTCGCCGTGTGTAGCGGTACCATTGTTATTCCATATGGTTGCGTTATCGGTATAAAAACCAGAATTTGATAGCGTCACTTGGTCTGCATCTATGCGCTGGCTTAATTTAAAATCTGGGGTTTGTACATATATGGTTGCGTCAACAAAAACCAAATCGTCGTTTTGTTTGTGTAGATTTTTTGCGTTAAGTGTTATAAATTTGTCAGATGAATTTTCACGCAGCCATATTTGGTCGTCAACCAGTTGTAATTTGTCTGTTGTTATGTTTTCAGAACTTATGCGAACAGAATAGGGGTTTACAACCATAGTTGCAAATGCACCAATTGCAAATGCGCCAATTAAAAACGGGCGCGCAGATTGATATGGTGATAAACCTGCGCTGGATATAATAATGCCTTCGCTGGATTTTGTCAGTTTGTATGCAGTCAACAATGTGCCCATAAATACAGCCAACGGTAAAAACATAGGCATATATTCCAGTAATCTTATCCATGATTCATACAGGGCGCCAATTGCATTGTCGTTCGCCGGCAGACGTTCAACAAATGTGACCGCAAAAATAATGCCGCATACGACCAGCAACACCAAACCAACGCCGGAAAAAAATCGGCGCAATAAAAAACGATTTAATATTTTGTTTCTGAACATAGTAATAAAAGTATACATTTTTCATTTGGCAATTGCAAAATTAAAATGAATGCGTATAATTTTGTGTGCTGATTTAAAATAAAAGAGTGGTGTAAAAATGGAAAAAAAGCCTATTTCAAGAGAAGGATTTGATAACCTGTTGAAAGAACTGAAGGATTTAAAAGAAGTTCAACGGCCTGAAATTCTGGAAACTGTTCAATGGGCGCGTTCTTTGGGGGATTTGTCTGAAAATGCTGATTACAGCGCAGCCAAAGAAAAACAGCGTCAAATCGACAGTCGGATTCGTTTTATCGAAAATGTTATTGAAAACGCATCTGTGATTGATGTTGATTCTTTAAGTGGTAATCGTGTTGTTTTTGGTGCGCGCGTTGTTGCCGAAGATGAAGATGGTAATAAAATGCAGTGCAGAATTTTATCCGATATTGAATCTGATGGTCGTACAGTAATTTCATGCACTTCGCCTGTGGGGCGCGCAATGATTGGACGCTGTGTGGGTGATACATGTATTGTTAAACTGCCCAGTGGTGAAAAAGAATACGAAATACTGGAAGTTAAATTTAAAGAATAAAAATGACAGTTCGTTTGTTGCCGGATTTTTTAATCAATCAAATCGCTGCGGGTGAAGTGGTTGAACGACCCGCTAGCGTCGTTAAAGAATTGGTTGAAAATGCGCTGGATGCAGGTGCTGACCAGATTATGATTGATGTGGTTGATGGCGGACGGACTTCGATAACTGTTATTGATAATGGTTCTGGTATGTCGCGCGATGATTTGGCGCGTGCAATTACACGGCATGCGACATCCAAGTTGCCAGATGATGATTTGCTGAATATCAATTTTATGGGATTCCGTGGTGAAGCGTTGCCGTCTATTGCGTCTGTGTCGGATATGACGATTGATACATGTAATGGGGTGGACGAAAATGGATGGCAGATTGATTGTGCAACCGGCGAAATCAAACCGTCTGATTGGGAAAGTGGTACCAGAATTCGTGTGCAGAATTTGTTTGGAAAAACGCCAGCGCGGTTAAAGTTTTTGCGTAGTGACAAGGCAGAATTAATGTCTGTTCTGGAAGTCGTTAAAAGATTAGCGATGGCGCGCGCAGATGTTGGATTTGTGCTGAATAATAAATGGCGGTTTTTAAAAAATCAGGATTTGCAATCGCGGCTGTCGGCCGTGATGGGCGATGATGTTGTTGGTCGTATGTTGGATGTGACAGCAGAATCTGGTTCGACATCTGGGTTAAAATTATCAGGATTTATATCGGAGCCTACACTTCGTCGTGCATCTAGTGTTGATCAATATTTATTTGTTAATGGTCGGCCCGTTAAAGACAAGGTTTTAGTTGGTGCGTTGCGTGCAGCGTATATGGATGTTATGCATGCGCGCGAATTTCCATTGTGTGCGTTATATTTGACTTTGCCGACCAATACGGTCGATGTTAATGTTTCGCCCGCCAAGACAGAAGTGCATTTTTTGGAACCGACACATGTGCGTTCTTTTATAATTAAAAATCTGCGTGACAGATTGGCGCAGACTATGCAGGACAGGGCGGGACAATCTGTTTTTGTTCCAAAGGTTTCATCTGGTTTATCAAATGAAAATAAAAGTTTTTCACAAAAATTTGATTTTGGGATAAAGATGGATTCTTTCAAGGTGCGCGATGAATTTATGCCAACGGCACAAAATCGTTTTGAAAGTGCGGTATCTTGTGTGCCTGAACAGCGTCAAGAAGAAATAAAAACCGTTGTGGTTGATTTGCCATTGGGGCGTGTTGTTGGGCAGGTTGGAAACAAATATATTATCGCACAAAAAGACGATAATATGGTCATTGTCGACCAACATGCAGCACATGAAAGAATAACATATGAAAAGTTGCGTAATAATAAAATAAAGACTCAACCATTGTTGACACCAATTGTTATTAATTTGCGTGAAGAAGAAGTTGTGGCGGTTTTATCGATTGCGGATGAACTGAAACAGTCGGGGCTGGTTTTGGATGCATTTGGCGATGGCGCAATTGCAATTTTTGAAAAGCCCAGCGATTGGGATTTGAATTGGGCAGATTTGTTGCGCAGTGTTTCTGATGAAGTGCGTGCAAATGGTCATTCGTCTGGATTGGGTGAACGGTTGCATTTAAAGTTGGCAAACTATGCGTGTCATCATTCTGTTCGGGCGGGACAAAAATTAGATTTTGCCCAGATGGATGCGCTGTTGCGCGATATTGAGCGGACTGAACGTGCGGGGCAATGTAATCACGGTCGGCCTGTATATAAATTTATTCCGATGTCTGAAATAGACACTTGGTTCGAAAGATTATAAAAAGTGCTATTTTCTCTTTACAATACTGGGATTTTTTACTATTGTGACTTTATTAAATAAGGAGAAAATATATGGAACAAACAGCCGAAGTTGTTGATACAGTTGTACAAACAGGTGCAGCTGCCGCACCACAAAATGGTTTTTGGGGTATGGTATTGTATTGCGTTGTTGTGTTTGGCGTTATCTATTTATTGATGGTTCGTCCAAACAAAAAGCGTATGGCGGAATATCAAAAAATGTTGGATTCTTTAAAGGTAGGTAATCGCGTTATGGCGGCTGGCATTTATGGAACAATTAAAAAAGTAAATGAAAAAACAATCGAAGTAGAAGTTGCCAAAGGCGTGGTTTTGGAATTTGCCAAAAACGCAGTGGCAAGTGTAGAATAAAGAAAGGGTATCGTTATGTTTAAAAAGTTGGCAATCATTTTTACTGCCGTATTTTGTGTTTTGTTGGCTGTGCCGACATTGTCGCCGAAATTGGCGCCTTATTTCCCATCGTGGATTGGGCCTGTATCATTGGGCTTGGACTTAAAGGGTGGGGCGCAATTGTTGTTAGAGGCAGATACAAATACAATGTTTCAGGAAAAGACTCAACAATTGTATGAAGAAACACGCAGCAGTTTGATTGATAGAAACAAGGGCGTTATTCGTTTTTCTAATTTGCGCAATCATGATGGTGTGGTGTCTTTGGTTGTGCGTGATGAAAAAGATGTTTCTAATGCCAAGGGGCGTTTAAAGGCTAACTTTGGGACAACCGTTGATATTGAATCAGATGGAAAAACAATAACTTTGTCTTATTCGGACGCGCAAAAGCAAGAAATGGTAAAGGACGCATTGGCGCGTAGTATCGAGATTGTTCGTCGTCGTATTGATGCGCTGGGGACAAAAGAACCTTCTATTCAGAGTCAGGGCGGAAAATATATCTTGGTTCAATTGCCGGGGGTTGATAATCCAGAACATATTAAAAACCTGATTGGTCAGACCGCAAAGATGACTTTCCATTTGGTAAATGAAAATGTTTCCAGCGAACAGATTGCGTCTGGTCGTGCGCCAAACGGTACGGAGTTTTTGCCTTATATGGATGCGCCTGGACAAATGGTTCCTGTTTATTCACGTGTAGAAGTGTCGGGCGAATCATTAAAGGATTCTCAGGCGGAATTTGACCAGCATAATATGCCGGTTGTTTCGACTGTGTTTGATGCATCTGGGGCGCGCAGATTTGCAAAGCTGACAACAGAACATGTAAATGAAAGATTTGCAATTGTTTTGGACGGCAAGGTTTTGTCTGCACCTGTTATTCGTGAGCCGATTCCTGGTGGACGTGGTCAGATTTCTGGCGGCTTTACTTTACAGGGTGCAAAAGATTTGGCTGTTCTGTTGCGCAGCGGCGCGTTGCCGGCACCATTACAGGTTATCGAAGAACGCGTTGTTGGTGCGGGATTAGGTGCAGACACAATTGAAGCTGGTAAGATTGGCTCAATTGTTGGTGTGCTGTTTATCTTTATCTTCTTATTCTTTGTTTATCGTTTGTTCGGCGTGATTGCTGGGGTTGCGCTGATGGTGAATTTGGGTATGATTGTTGGGTTGACTGCTTTGTTTGGGGCGACTTTAACATTGCCTGGTATTGCCGGTATCGTTTTGACATTGGGTATGGCGGTTGACGCAAATGTGTTGCCGTTCGAACGTATACGCGATGAAATCAAGGCTGGCACGCCGTCTTTGCGTGCGGTAAATATGGGGTTTGATCGTTCTATGAAGACTGTTTTGGACGGAAACTTAACCACTTTGATTTGCGCGTTGGTTTTGTTTCAATTTGGTGCAGGTCCAATTCGTGGGTTCGCGGTCACATTATCAATTGGTATTTTGACAACATTGTTTACTTGTGTCTGGTTGTCAAAGGTTTTAATCGATTGGTATATGAACGGTAAAAATAAAAAAATTGGTTATGCAAAATAAGTTTGGGGGTAATTGATATGGTTATGCTGCATATTATGAAATATCGTAAACTGGCGTATCTGGTTTCGGGCGCGTTGGTGTTGTTGTCTGTGTTTTCGTTGTTGGTACGCGGATTAAATTATGGTATCGACTTTTCTGGTGGTATTTCAATGGAAGTGACGCCAGTGGAACAGTCTTATACTATTGATAAAATGCGTGCTGATTTGGCTGTTTTTAATCCAGAATTGCAACAGGTTGATGGCAAAGCTATCTTGGTGCGTTTGGGATTGCCAAAGAATTCAACTGATGCACAACAAAACGAACGTGTGTCTGAAATCAAAGAAATTTTGGGAAATAAGGTTGAATATTCTCAGGTTCAAATCGTTGGTCCAAAAATTGGTGGCGAATTAATTCGTGGTGGTATTTTAGCGATATTCTTTGCGTTTATTATGATGGCAATCTATGTTTGGGTTCGATACAAAGGTGGTTATGCGGTTGGTGCATTTGTGTCTTTGTTCTTGGACTTTATTTTGATGTTTGGGTTCTTTTCTATTACAGGGTTGGAATTTAATCAGACAGCAATTGCCGTTATCTTGACGGGTATTGGATATTCGATTAATGACAAGGTTGTAAACTATGACCGTATCGATGAAAATGTGAAAAAATATCACAAAATGCCAATGGCAGAATTGATTGATTTGTCGGTCAGTGAAATGTTCAGACGAACAATGTTGACATCTGTTTCAACATTGTTGGCGATGGTTGGTTTGTATTTGTTTGGTGGTCAGATGCTGCGTGAATTCGCTTTGGCAATGGGATTCTCTGTTGTAATGGGAACATTTACCAGTATCTTTATATCAAATATGATTTTGTTTAACTTTAATTTACGCGATACAGATAAATAAATTGTTTGGTGTGCGCATGGGGGGATGATGAAATGAGAATAACAAAAATATTTTTAGGATTATTTTTAACCTTGTGCGCGACGCCATTGTATGCTGATGGTTTGTTTTACGAAGATGAACCAATTCAAGATGGCTTGCCTGTTTTTGAAATGTCCCAGACATTTGCTGATGTGTATGAAAAGCTAGATGGGGTAAAGTGGGGCGGTAAAAATTTAAATGTCGCAATTGAAAGCCTGGAAAATTTAAGTCCGTCTGCACATATTGCTGCGACTGATGAGCGGGTCGTTTTAGTTTGGGGGGATTCTATTGTTGCGAATTTTCCACGACCAAAAAATCAGGATTGGGATGCGTTTGGTGAAATTACAACCGCGCTTGTTTTGAAAATGCGTGCGTATGATCCATATATAAAAAAATTGTCGCAGAGCGAGGTTTATCAGTTCGTTGTTGATGGTATTATGCGTGGTTTGGATGAAAATGGCAGATATATTTTTTCCAAAGATGCGCAAATCGCAGAAGATGGTCGTCTGTTGACCAGTATTGGTATTAATGGCGCACGTGATGTTCGTGGTAATTTCAGGGTTGATGGTGTGTTCCGTGGTACGCCGGCGGATACAGCAGGAATTCAGGCAGACGATTTGATTATTCAAATTAATGGTCGTGATGTTCGTGAAATGTCTGATGCTGATTTGGCGGCGGTTATGCGTGGCTTTAATTCCGGTACGGTAAAAATCAAGACTTTGACCCCGGCAGGCAGTAAAGATGTGGTGTTGCGTCGTGCGACTGTTGTTGTTGCAGATGCGGATATTATTCATCGCCCAACAAATAATGATAATGCGTTGTTGGAAATAGTGGTTCATAAAATTTCGGATAACGCTGTTGATATTATTAAACGCGCACTGAACGAATATGCCGATATTTCAGGTATTGTTTTGGATTTGCGTGCGTCCAGTGGTGATGATGAACGGGCGGCTGCAAAATTGGCGGGTTTGTTCGTTGGCGCCAAGCCTGTGATGCGTATTGTTGAAACAGCAATGGATGAAGTCGAAGTTGTGCCGTCTGCAGATGCAATTACGGACGCTCCTGTGGTTGTGCTGATGTCTAATCAAACACGCGGTACAGCCGAAGCGGTTGCCAGTGCTTTTTATGAAAATACGCGTGGTGTTTTGGTTGGTACGCCAACAGCCGGCAGTGCCAGAATTGCAACTGTAATCGATTTAGATAATGGCGGCGCATTGGAATTGTTGAACAAGTCTATCAAGACAGGGCAGGGAAATAATATCGACGGTCGTGGACTGTTCCCGATTGTTTGTTTGTCTAATATTCGTTCCAGCCAACAACAAAATGCGTTCTTTTTAAATGTTATAAATGATAATTTTAATGCGCGTGATTTTAATCGGGAACCAAATGTAAAGCCAGAAGATATCAGACGCGGTTGCCCTGTGATAACATCTGGGGCAGATGAAGATGCGTTGGCAATGGCTGTGTCGGTTAATATATTGACTGACAAGAAGGTTTATGATGCGTTGTTGATTAAATAAAAAAAAGATTAGGGGTGTGGAAATGTTTTTAAGTACGACAAATGAAATTAAATGGCGCAAGATGGCGGCTGCAGGTGTGATTACACTGGCGATTGTTTTGTGTGGAATTTTTTGGTTTGATAAGCCTCTGTATATATTAATCAGAAAATTGAATTGTGGCGTGTGGGGCGTGTTTGATGGGCTGTTCAGTGCCAAGGTTTGGTTTGCGGCGTCTTTTATTGCGTTTGTTGTTTTATGCGCAAAAAAATATATGAATTCTGAATTTTGCTTCAGGGATAAATCTAATAATATGTCTTTGCGCAGAACGGTGCGTGAAATTTATACTAAAACTAAAACCAGTCATGCTGCGCTGATTTTTTACAGTGTTTTGTCTGCAGGCATTGTGGTCAAAGTTTTAAAGACGCTGATTGGTCGTACGCGTCCCATCTTTTTTGAAGCGTTGGATATGACTGGTTTTTATCCGCCATCATTGGATTGGGCGTTTAATTCAATGCCATCAGGTCATACAATGATAAGCTTTGCAGGATTGGTTATGATTGGTATGTTGGCGCCACGCTATAAATGGTTTACATGGACATTGGCGATTTTGATTGGTTTTTCGCGAATTGCATACGGTGCGCATTGGCCAACAGATGTTATACTGGGTGCGTTTTTGGGTATGGCGATTGCCGATATCGTAAAGTGGCATCAGTTAAAGAAAAATTAAAAAAATCTAGGTGATTGAAATAATCGCCTATTTTTTTTGTTAAAAATGTGATAAAATGCACCTGATATGACAAGGAAAGAAAAAACAAAATTTTTACCAACAGGTATTTCGGGTGCGCTGAAAAGTTTGACTCAGCGTATTATCGGGGTGTGCATATTTTTATTGTGCATTTGGGCGACCTTTGCGCTGGTGTTTTATAATCCGTATCTGGATGGCTATGGCGTGTCCAGTACTTTTGGTAATCAATCTGTGATGGGGCATATTGTTGGTTTTGTTAGATATGCGATTGGTGTTATTCCTGGGTTGTTTTTATTTTTGTCTTTGGCGCGTTGGTCTGGACTAAAGGCGTTGGGTATATCGTACGATGAAATGCCAGAATATAATATTCTGCGTGGTTTTATTGCGATATGTTTGGGTGCGTCTGGTTTTGGTTTAGTCGCGCCGTCATCGACATTTGGTGGTATTTTTGGCGTTATTGTGGCGTCTGATTTTGGTGTGATTTTGGGTGGTGCGTTATCCGTTGTTATTGGGTTATTATGTTTATGTGGGTTCTTTGTTATTGCAGGGGTTTTGTTGCATATTAATCTGGCGCATTTGCGTATGGCGTGGCGCATAATTGTGCGTTGGACACGTGTGATTTTGTCTGCGTTTCATTTGATGCCGATGGCACAAGGCACCGATGAAGATGGTGACGAAGATGGTGACAAAGATGATGACGAAGATGGTGACGAAGATGGCGATGAAGACGGCGATGAAGACGGTGGTGAAGAAGAGATACCAAAACGTTCTTTGTTGCGAAAACGTGCGCCCAAAAAGGTTGCACCACGGCGCGCGGGTGCGGCGGTTGTCTATGATTTGCCAGATACCAAATTTTTGGAAAAATCTAATTTCAGTAAATATTCTGTGACCCCAGAATTAAAGCAAAATGCCCGCAGTATGGAGGTTAAGTTTGCTCAATACGGCGTGCGTGGCAAGGTTGTCGGGATAAAGCCAGGGCCAATCGTCACATTGTATGAATTTATGCCTGACGATGGTACGCGTATGGCAGATGTTAATAAAACTGTGACAGATATGACGCGCGCGATGGCAACAGAAAGTATTCGTATTGCGCACATACCACGAACCCAGTTAATTGGTGTTGAAATGGTTAATTTGACGCGTCAGACTGTGCGCTATCGTGGGCTGATGGAAAATCCATTGTTTGTGGAATCTAAGTATAAAATCCCATTGGCGTTGGGTGTTGATATTGGTGGAAATCCAATGTATTTTGATTTGGCAAAGATGCCACATATGTTGGTCGCAGGGCGTACAGGTTCTGGTAAATCTGTATTTGTACAGTCTATTATCACATCGATTGTGTATCATTTTACGCCTGATAAGTGCAAACTGATTATTATTGACCCAAAGGGGGTTGACTTTGGTTTCTGGGATGATATTCCGCATTTGATTACACCGATTGTAAAATTGGAACCAGAGCCTGCGGTTAACGCGTTAAAGTGGGCTGTGCGCGAAATGGAAGAAAGATATAAACAGTTGCAGGTTTTAAATGCGCGTAATATTGAATCTTATAATGAAATTGCAGCGCAGAAACGTGCCAATGGTGAAGTTGTCACAAAGCAGGTCGCGGTTGGAACGGATGAAGAGACTGGCGAATTATTATTCGAAACCCAAGAAGTTGATATTTCCGATATGCCATATATGGTAATCATTATTGACGAGGTTGCAGATCTAATGAGTCTGGCGCGCAAGGATGTAGAAGCCTGTGTTCAACGCATTGCGCAAAAAGCGCGTGCGGCGGGTATCCACTTGGTTATGGCGACCCAGCGACCAGACGCAACAACAATTACCGGTGTTATCAAAGCGAATTTCCCAACGCGTATTTCGTTCCAGGCGCGCAGTCGTATCGACAGTGTGACTTGCTTGGGCGAAGGTGGCGCGGAACAATTGTTGGCTATGGGTGATATGCTGTTCAGCGAAGCAGGGCGCGTTCCTGTGCGTATCCACGGTGCCTTTATTGATGACCGTGAATTAAAGCGTGTTGGTGATTTCTTGCGTTCCCAGGGCGAACCAGAATATGCCGATGGTGTGACAGATTCTGCTGATGCGTCTGGTGGCGCGGATGTTGCCGGGTTTGGTGGCAGTGGCGCATGCGACAAAGACGGCGATTTATACGAACGCGCCAAAGAGTGTGTAATTCGCGATAAAAAGCCAACTATTTCATATATCCAGCGCCGTTTGCAGATTGGCTATAACAAGGCCGCCGGTTTTATGGAGCGTATGGAGGCAGATGGTATTGTGTCAGCGCCTGATGCGAACAACAAGCGTCACATCCTGTAAAATAAATTATAATAACATATCTAAAAACAAAAACGATGGCTCATGTAGCGTTATGTACACTACGCCATCGTTTTTGTTTTTATCTAAATTATTCTAATTTATTTTACGCTAATCACGGGGTGTTTTTTTGTTCGGGAATTTCATGTAGCGTTTGTACACTACATTGCCGGCACTACTTACATCTAAATTATTCTAATTTATTTTCCGCTAATCACGAACGGTGTTTTTAAGTGAGGAAAGGTTCAAGAAAAACGAACTTACTCTCTTTCGTCATCCTGGGGCTTGACCCCAGGACCCAGGTGAATGTGCGCAACGCGCACACAAATAAAAAAGCAGGATAGACCTGGATCCTGGGGTCAAGCCCCAGGATGACGAAGAAGAACGCGAAAAGCCCCAGGATGACGAATTTTTTCTTGAAAAAAATTTTTAAAGCGGAAACTTTTCTCAGAACGATAAAAGAAAATACGCAAAGTCATAAAAAGGGTGCAATATTTTCAATCTTTCGTAATTTTTTGCTTTCCATAATTCGCGCAATATGTTAAAATACAATATTATAACATGGAGCAAGGGGATGAATTTCTTCAAAATTACATTTGGTTTTATGTCTGTTTTTTCTATGATTTCTGCGGCTTTCGCGGTGACGGCGCGTCCTGGGATTGTTAACACGGCGTCTGTTATTTCTGCGTCTGGTCGTCGTATGCCCAGTATGAATCAAATGCTGACTGCGTCATCAACAACGACTGGGGTTGTGGCTGCTGCGTCGTCTTCGACCGTCACAATGGACGAAGTCGAATGTGTCGAGGCATATACCGAATGTCTGTCTGATACTGATGCTTGTGGCGAAGATTTCAGCGAATGTACAACAAATGTCTTGTTCCATGGTCAAATGCCTGATTGTACCAGTACGCTGATGCAATGTCCGGCCAGTGCAATTGCCAAATTGTTTGGTAGTGGTGCGGGTATAACCAATCTGTCAAATGTTGCGGAATATAATGACGACAATGAAATTATCCGCTATACATACCCAATGGCGGGTACGATTCTGGATCAAAAGATAGAGGCTGCACGCATCGAAAATATGTATGATGACCAGACCTGTGTTAAAAGATATACAAACTGTTTAAAGCGCGATGATGTTTGTGGTGAAAATTTTGAATTATGCGCCAGTAAAAATTCATTTAAAAAGCAGGCGTTAAATTGTGATTCTCATTTGGTGCGTTGCCAAATGTCGGGCGTGCGCAAAATGTTCGGCGACAAAGTACAAAGCAAGTCTATGAATCGGACAAACGGATTAATCGAAGGTATTGGTGATTTGTCGACTGTTGGTGGTTCTATTGCTGTTATGGTTGACGAAGGTGCCGATTATGTTGCGATGAACGCTGTGTCCAGTTGTTACAAGAAAATCGATGCATGTATCTTGGCGGCGTGCGATAAAAACCCATTGCGCTGTATCGAAGGTACATCGTTGGCTGCAATCAGCGAAGCGGAAAAGGTTGGAACAGAAGCAGGCAGCAGTGATTTCAAAACAATTATAAAAATGGGTGAAAATGAAACTGCTTTGACATCCAGTCATATCAACAGATATCTGCGTTCAGAATGTGCAGATGCAATTGGCGGATTCGAAGCGTGCCATATTACATATATGGGCGAAAAGCCAAAGGCCAAAGACTTGGCAGATCGCGATATTATCGAAGAAGTGTTTAATTTGGCGCACAATGACCGCAAGTCAATCTTGGCGTCCAAGATTCAGGGTCGTATGCAGGAATTTGACACCGCGGCCAAGGATGCGTGTCGTGAAACAATCCGCACATGCGCAATGCGTACATGTGGTGGCGGTATTGGTTCTGCGTGCTATTCATCGGTTTATGGGTCTGGGAAGGACAACACAATTAATGCAGGGACACCATATGATGATATTAAAAACGCATGTTCTGCAATTGTAAATACAGATAAAAATTGTGTTTATGCGTATACATATCGTGCAGATGACTCAACTGATTATTCTTATTCATATATCAATGGTAGCGCCTTTGACACACTGTTCCCAAAGGCAGGGACAACCGGCTATGAATCGAGCAATGATCCAATTGGTGTGGTTGGTGAATTAAAT
>CAJGDG010000005.1 GCA_904502095.1 uncultured Alphaproteobacteria bacterium | reverse complement strand
GAAGGGTATATAATAGAAAAATGGCGAGATAGAAATAGCGAAGTTTTATTCTTGCCCGGTGCACAGGTTGATAAGAATGATGTGCCCACAGGACATAATTGGTTGGAACTGGTGGCTGTATTTGGTTGTGCGGCGGGATATTATGGTGATGGTACAACCTGTACGGCGTGTCCTGAACATTCAACCAGTGATATAGGCGCAGATTATTGTACGTGTGACACGGGATATGCTGTGGGTGGTGTCCTTGGCGATACCACAACCCGCGGGGACGCGTGTGTTTTCGTAACAGTTCCTTTTACTTATTATCCGGTCAAGGGCGCACATGGATTGTCTTCTTTGCGCGATTATTCTGGGTATTATGAAGATTATACTGTTGTGAATGGTGTTGAAAAATTCCCTGCATACAGCGAAGGCTATGTGTTTGATTATTGGGTTAATATGGACGATGAATCCAAGAAATATTATGCTGGCGATGTAATTTCTGGTGACATGATAGGTGTAAAAGGCATTGCTGTTTATGGCGTATGGCACTGTGCGGCGGGGTATTATGCAGATGGGGATAATTGTTTGCCATGCAACGCGGGTGAATATTGTCCAGGCGACACAAGTGCAGGTAAATTACCGCCAGTTGGATGTCCAGAGGGCTTTTATTGTCCAGATGGGGCGGATGCGCCAATTGCGTGTCCTGATACACATCCGTTGTCAAATGCCGGCGCGGTCAGCGAGGCAGAATGTTATGCAGAATGTTTGGATACGGAAATCCCTGGCGGTTTTATGAAACCGGTCTATGCAACGGTTGCGTATCCTGGCAGATGTCAATATGCAGCAACCTCGATTAATTGTAATTTGGGTTATTATATTGATTGGGATACTGTTCAATGCGTTGAATGTCCGGTTGATTCAATGTGCTATAATAATGCCAGATACGATTGTCCGTCATATTCTGGTACAAAAGGTTTGACGGGGCAAAGCCGTTGTACATGTGCGGATGGGCATACTGTTGATGGAACTAAAAATGGTGAAACAATAACGCAAAATTCAAATCAGGCGTGTCAGCCAACGGGTTATATGGTTTACTATTTGCAAGATGCCAGCCAATGCGGAACAGATAATTTTGTTTTTGCTGACGGTTCCGGTTCCTATGGAAATTATTATACTTTGGGTGCAGCCGATGTTGGTGTGGATTTAAACGGTAAAATCTTTGATTACTGGGCTGTTTGTGGTTATGACCCAGCAGATGGGTGGTATTTGTACGAAGCTGAAGACCCAAGCTGGTATGGCTTTGAATCAAATCCGCTGTCGTTGTATCCTGTATTAACTTGTCCAACTGGTACATACGGCGAAAATTGTGATTTATGTCCAGAAGGCTTCCGTGATGGTGCGTGGGTGGCAGATAAAAGTCAATGCGATCGCAACTGCTATAATCATCCAATTCCAAACGCAGATCGCAGTTGGGAGCATGTATTGTATGGAACTGATGGTTCTGCCCAGTGTACATATAATTGTAGTTCAAAATATTATTGGGATGATAATGCTGGGGCATGTGAATATTGTCCTGATGGATATCGTGACGGATATACATCTGGTCGTGATATCGCAACACAGTGTTTAAAAAATTGTTATTCTGATGTCCCGGAACACGCAGAAGTAGATGGTATATATAACATTGGATACGGTTCCAATCAGGAATGCGCATATAAGTGCAGTGCGGGTTATTATGGTGATGCAAATAATTGTCAATCGTGCCCAGATGGTCAATATTGCCCGGGTGGTGAGGTTGCGGAGTTTTGTCCGGAAAATTCCGTGCCAAATGCGGCAACAGAATGGGAAGTTGCTGGAATGCGATGCAATTGTTTGCCGGGTTATACCGTTGGTGGTAGTGCATCTGGTTCAACAACGATTTTTGGCGAAGGAGATGTTTGTTCGCCTGCGACATATGTTGTTAATTATCATACAAGCAGCAGCGCGCCAACTTGTACATATGACTTAAATGTGTCTCGTGGCGAATCGGTTATGTTCTGGAATCATACAGACCAAGAATTCAGATATAACACCCAAACAATTACCTGTGGCAATCCGGCAGAATCAAAGGGCAACGGATATAAAGTTGTTCGGTGGAAGGCGCGTGCTACTTATAATTCTTATTATACGGATGAACCTGTTATGGCAGATTCTGAAATTGATATGAATTGGGTTGTCAACCATCTGTCAAATTACAGAATGTTGGATTTGGAACCTGTATATGGTTGTGCGGCGGGTTATTATGGCAATGGTGAAACAACATGCACATTGTGCGAGGCAGGTTCTTATTGCCCAGGCAGTACAACCACCCCAACGGCGTCAAAATATGAATGCCCAGCGGGTTCATTCTGTCCTGCTGGTGCGGCTGCGCCACAAAGTTGTGCGGATTTGGAAAATACCAGTGGTGAAAATGCCGACAGAACGGCGTGTGTGTGTATGGAAAATTATACCGACAGTGGTTATGTGGGTGGTGGTGCAGAAACGACAGATGGATGCAGCAAAATCAAATACGATGTGACATATTGGGCGACCAGTGCGGGGCCATATAATGGTGGCGCGCCTGTTCACGAAGGCGACAGTTTCTTCTTTGACGAAACATATTATCCCAGAACGGCCAGCGAAATTGGCTTGGCGGGGCCAGCAAATGCGGTATTGAAAACATGGGGCGAAGTGGTGGATGCGTCAAAAAGATTTGCGATTGGCGAACCTATCAGTCCGTCTGATATTGGTGAGCGAATGGGGATTTGGCTGTATCCTTTGGAATGGCAATGTGACGCTGGGTATTATGGCGAAAACGGTAATTGTACGGCGTGTCCGACTGGATATACTTCTGACGCGGGCGCAACAGAGGAATCAGAATGTTATTTGATAACAGACCCAGGTAAAAGCGTTGAAACCGCGGGTGCAGAACAAACAGATTGTCCAGCGGACAGCTATTGTACGGGCGGTGTGCGGGTTTATTATGGCGAAATCGGGGGGAAAACAGGCTGTTTGTCAAATTCATCAACCAATGGTGTGACTGGGGCAACCAGTGCGGATGCTTGTTTCTGTGACGCTGGATTTACGACAGATGGCACGGCAGATGGCGGAAATCAGCCGGTATTAGGTTCTTTGGGTTGCGGATTGGTGCCAGAGGTTGAAATTGTTGTTGATATGAACGGATACAGCAGTTTCCCAATTACAATTACTGCGGCAGGTGATTTCTATATCCACTGGTATGGTAATAACGATAACAGCAAGATGATTAACAAATCTGTTGGTGCACAATATGCAACATATATGTATCCGCCGATATCCGAAGCGACAATTAAAATTGCTGGTAATGCAACTGCGTATGATTCAACACAGGCGGCTATTATATTCAGTAATCCTGCCAGAATTAAATCGATAAAGGGTAATTTTGGTGCGATATTCCCAACTGTTAACGGTCAATCGCCACGATTTGATAATCTTTTGAGTGGCGCATATCGTGTGACAGAATTACCACATGGTCTGTTTGATGGTGTGACAACATCGGCGCCAAGTCAGTTTGCATCGGCGTTTGCTGGTATGACTGGTTTGACCACAATCCCAGACGATTTATTCAGCGGTATAACTGGCGCGCCAGCAGAAAACGCATTTAACAATACTTTTGCTGACGCGTCTAATGTTGCAAGTGTGACCGCATCAGATGGCACAACAACGAATTATTTGCCGATAAGTTTCTTTGGCGGTTTAACTGAACCTGCAAATTATAATAGCAATATGTTTAATAGTGCATTTGTAGGGACAAAATTATCAGTTGAATGTCCGCTTGGGATGCGTGCTGCCGATTTGTTTTATACAGACGATATTGCGCCAAAAGTTGTCTGCGAAACTGTGCCGGATGTGACAGTATCGTATAATCTGAATGGTGGCACAGGTTCGTATGCCACACGTATAGAGAACTATGCATACGGGGCCACGGTTGGTGAACCAAAACCAAGTTATGTTTTGAGTGCTAGTGAGGTTAATCGTCCTGGGTATGTGTTTACAAAATGGTCTTTTGATGAGGAAGGTTCAACAACAGTTAGCAGTTTTACTGTGACAGAAGATACAGTCTTGTACGCGATATGGGAACCGTGCGCTGAAAATACATTTAAAACTGATACAGATAAGCCGGGCAACGCGTGTACGGCATGCCCTGCAAATTCCGGCACAAATGGGCAAGTGGCCCAGGATGTCTGCACATGTGATGCTGGGTTCACGTTGACTGGCCAGTCAGATGGCGGAATAGCAACAACATCAGATGAATGTAAATTGGTATCTGAATTCACAATCAAAACAACAGAAATCGCGGCACAGACGGATTTTAGTTTTAGTATCAGCGCGGCCGGTTCGTACATAATTGATTGGGGTGATGGCGAAGTTCTGCCGATTGAAAAGGAAAATACAGAGCCAGAAACATATACTCATACTTATGAATTAGCTGGTACTTATACAATTGGGATGGCTGGTGATGCAACCGCGTATAATTCGTCGAATGCGGCGGCAATAAGCTTTGCAAGCAACGGAAACATTGCAGAATTAGATGGCAGTTTGGGTGCTATATTTGGTGGAACTGCGCAGCCATATATGTTTTACAGTACTTTTCAGCGGTGTACAAACTTGACCACAATCCCGGGAACATTGTTTGATGGTGTCACGGATGGGGCGAATTATATGTTTTCCAATACTTTTAGTGGGTGTACAAACTTGACCACAATCCCGGGAACATTGTTTGATGGTGTCACGGATGGGGCGGATCATATGTTTAGCCAAACATTTCGTGGAACATCTTTGACAGAAATTCCTGAAGATTTGTTTAGCAGTATAAAAACAGGCGCGGTTTATATGTTTTATGGAACCTTTTATGGTTGTAACAAATTAAAATCTATTCCTGGGACTTTGTTTGCAGATATTTCTGTGGCTAGCAGTATGTTCCAAATAACATTTTATGGTTGTTCCTCGTTAGAGGCGATTCCGGAAAATTTATTTGCCACAATAACAGAACCACAAGGTCATTTGTTTCAAGGTACTTTTGGGGTCTGTACGAAATTAAAAGAGATTCCAAATAATTTATTCAAGAATATTACAACTACTTCTCGGGGGCTTTTTGCCCGTACTTTTGTTGGGTGTACAGGGCTAACAAATTTGCCAGAAGGTTTATTCTCGCATATTGAAGGGAAACCACAGGCTAATGCCTTTTCTGAAACGTTCAGTGGGTGTACGAATTTGTCTGGTTATATTCCTGCTGATATGTTTGTTGGTTTGAATAACTCTGGTTATACAGCGGGTCCTATGGCGAAAATTTTTGATAACACTGCTTTGGACACGGTTTGCCCAGAAGGAATGTATCAATATATAACTGGATTTGAAGAAGATTGGTCGGGCAAAGTGGCGTGTACAATATGTCCTTTGGGGTATCATGAAAATGCACGCGCAAAAGACTTGAATAACTGTACGACAAAATGTGCGGCGGGGTATGCGGTGCTGACACCAAATGGTGGTTGTGAAAATGTTGGTGCAGGAAAATGGATTGCAGAAAATACAGTTAATTATGGCGGCGTTTCTGTGATTAATTCTTGCGCAAGTGGTTTGACAACAATTGGTTATGGTGCCGGTGCAGATGAAGATGCAGACTGTGGGCGCATATTGCATATTGGGGAAAATAAATTGTATCTGCGTAGCGCCAAGAAGAATCCAGATGAAATTGCGTTGAATGTGCGTGTGGGCGATTCGGTGTTCTATGGTAATATGACAACCGAAGACAAGTTTATCAGTAATGGCGCAACACAATCGCTGAAAATAAATGTCGGTGGCGTACAGTATTGCGTGTATGACGACAGTGCAATGTAAATAAAAAACGCCCAATCGGGCGTTTTTTTTATTGGTTTTTATAAATTATTTTAAACTTTCGGCGGCGGTGCGTGCCAATGTGTCAACGCGTTCGTTAAATTCGTCGCCGTTGTGACCGCGAACCCAAAACCAATGAATCTTTTTGTTGGACGCCAGCGTATCCAGTTCCATCCACAGGTCTTGATTTTTTACGGGCTTTTTATCAGCGGTTTTCCAATTGTTTTTCTTCCAATTTTTCATCCATGACTGCATACCGTTTTTTACATATTGGCTGTCTGTGTGGATTTCCAGTTCGTCGTGCCGTTTCGCCGCGTTTAATGCGCGAATTACAGCCATTAATTCCATACGATTGTTTGTTGTGTTTTGTTCGCCACCACTGCGTTCCGCGATGTTTTTGCCATCTGTTGCAACAAAACCCCAGCCCCCAGGCCCAGGATTGCCAAGACAACTGCCGTCTGTCCAAATTTTTAACATTTTTATATTCGTCCTTTTTATGATATAATACCATACATGGCATATAATTCCAAAGATTTAAAAGAAATGGCAAATTCTGTGCGTGCGTACGCGTTGCATACACTGCGTATGGCGGCCAGTGGACATGTCGGAATTGTATTGGGATGCGCAGGAATTATCACAACAATATATGCAAATTTTTTGCGCCGTGGACGCGATAGATTTGTGTTGTCTGCGGGACATGGCAGTGCGTTGTTATATGCTGCTTTGAAACTGGCGGGATATGATGTGGGTGACTTAAATCATTTCCGCAAGGTTGGCGGTTTGCCGGGACATCCTGAATATGGGATTGATGGTGTTGATGCGACAACTGGACCATTGGGGCAGGGTGTCGCAAATGCGGTTGGGATGGCGTTGGCAGAAAAAACAAACAAAACCGATTCGCGTGTGTATTGTTTGTGCTCTGACGGCGATTTGATGGAGGGAATCGCAGCCGAGGCTATATCGTTCGCAGGTCAATACAGACTAAATAATCTTGTTTTATTATGGGCGGATAATGGTTTAAGTATCGATGGTCGGGCGTTGACCGATGTCGATGTGCCTGCGCGTATGGCGGCGGCTGGGTGGCAGATTATGGCGGCGGATGGCGATGATTTTGTTGGGCTTAATCGCGCGTTGAGTAATGCAAAAAAATCGCGCGTGCCTGTGTTTGTGCAGTGCAAGACTGTGCTGGGGCAGGGGTCCAGTCTGGCTGGGATGCCAAAGGCGCACGGCTTTGCGTTGAGCGATTCGGAATTGAAAGATTTGATTCAAAAAAATGTTAGTCGCGCAGGTGATGAATTGTGGGCGACTGTGGCGGCGCGCGCGGTTGTTTCTGGGGGGGCGGAAAGCATATTGCCAGTTGTTTCTTTGTCGAATGTGCCGAATTCAATATCAACACGTGAACTGTCGGGTGTGTATTTAAACGAACTGTTAAAGGCGGGTGCAAAAATCGTTGGTGGCAGCGCTGATCTGGGCGGCAGCACAAATGTGCATGTGGCATCGTCGCGCGATATTACTGCCGATGATTTTAGCGGTAATTATATCCACTATGGTGTGCGCGAACATGCAATGGCAGGGATTATGAACGGTATGGCAGCCTGCGGATTGCGTGTATATGGTTCGACTTTCTTGGCGTTCAGTGATTATATGCGTCCCAGTATTCGAATCGCTGCGATGTCTGGGTTGCCTGTGGTGTATGTTTTAACACACGACAGTGTTGCTGTTGGTGAAGATGGCCCAACACATCAGCCGGTTGAACAATTGCCGTCATTACGATTGGTGCCAAATTTAAATGTTTTTCGTCCGTGTAATGGGGCGGAACTGGTATATTCCTGGCGTCGTGCATTGACTGAAAAAAACAGGCCAAGTGCGATCGTTTTGTCGCGTCAAAAAATCCATCAAATTCCAACCCCGCTGGGGGCGGATTTGGCGCGTGGTGCGTATGTTATAAAATACGCTGGCGCAAAACGTGTGCGCGCAACGATTTTGGCAACGGGCAGCGAAGTGCCTTTGGCGATTCGGGTTGCAGAAAAGTTGGATGTTTCGGTTCAGGTTGTGTCCGTTTTGTCTGTCGCGGATTTTCGTATGCAAGATATGGAATATAAGCGCAAAATATTACAAGGTTTTGTTGTCGCGATTGAGGCGGCGGCCAGTGCACCATGGTTTGAATTCGCAGATGCTGTTGTTGGAATTGACCGATTCGGTTTGTCCGGCAATGGCGACGATGTGTACAATGGTCTTGGTTTTAACGCCGATATAATTGCAGACGATATAAAAGACAAAATAAAATAAATGTCAGATTATGTTTTTGTTTTATCAAATGGATGCGAAATCCCAGTAATTATTACTACCCGACGCGGCTTGCGTAATATAACATTGCGGCCTAAAACAGGTTCGAAACGCGAAATTCACATATCGAAACCTTGGTTGGTTTCTAATTCTGCTGCCATAAAATTTTTAGAGTCGAAACAAAAGTGGGTCGAGTGTGTGTTTCAAAAATGTCCTGAAAAAATATCGCTGAACCCGGGGGACGAGATTGAATTTTTAGGGCATGTTGTGAAATTGCAGCACGATACACAATTGCGGGCGAATAAATGGGATGCTGAAAATAATGTTTTGTTTGTTGGTGGTGCGCCAGAGATGTTTGAACGACGCGTCAGGGACTTTATCAAGGCAGAGTTTTTAAAAGAATCAAAGCGAATTGTGCGCAGCGTGCCCCAGGAATTTTGGCCGTCGCGAATCGCTGTGCGCGATACGACCAGTCGTTGGGGCAGTTGTTCCAGTACTGGCACAATGTCTTTTTCGTGGCGGTTGGCTTTCGCACCGGTGGATGTAATGCGATATGTGGTTATGCATGAATTAGCGCATAAAAAACATATGAATCATTCGCCGGAATTTTGGGCGACTGTGCGAGAACTCTATGGCCCAGGGGTAGAGCGCGCAAAGCGTTGGCTGACTCAAAATGGCACAGGGTTGCATCGGTATTTTTAAATGGGAAAAGGTGCCTGTGGCGCGTTCGGATAATCTGGGGTATTATATGTGTGTTCTTGATGGGGTGCAGATAAAACGCCGCAGATGTTAAGAGTGAAAATATCTTTTCTTTCGTCATTTGTGCGCTATGCGCCCCACCTTTTTATTTGAAATTGCTTGAAAAAATAAAAAAATATACTAATATCTTTGGTGAAATGTTAGAAACAAAACGCATTTTTTCTGTTTTTCATCACGCCCATGTGGGTGGGTATTAGCATATTGTCTTTTTGTATGATATAATATGTACACGATGTGTATAAAGTCTTTCCATTAAAATAAATAGGGATAAAAAAATGGATTTAAAACCAACGAAACCTTTGTCGGGTTTTATCGAATTGTTGCCAGAACAACAGCGTTGCTTTGATTTTTGTGCGGCGCGTATGTTGTCTGTATTAAAAATGGCCGGATTTAATCAGCTGGATTTGCCGGCGATTGAACGTGCCGAAGTTTTAACAGATAAAGACAATTGGGATGAAATAGAAACTCAGATGTTCTTGTTCCAAAAGGGCGATACTAAGATGGGGTTACGCTATGATGGGACGGTTGGGTTGTCGCGTTATGTGGCAGGCCATCTGAATAATTTGGTATTCCCATTTCGTGCCAGTCAGTTTTCAAAGCGCTATCGTGGTGAACGTGCGCAGCGTGGCCGATATCGTGAATTTTATCAGATGGATATGGATATTATGGGCGTCAATTCTTTGTCTACAAATTATGATGCGGAAATTATCGCCGTGATTCAGCGTACATTAAATTCTGTGTCCGAATTTATCGGCGAAAACGCTGTGCGTGTGGGGTCAAGACCATTTTGGGATGCGTTGTTTGATTATTTGGAAATGACGGATGGCCAGAAGAAAGAAGTATTCGTTTTAATCGATAAAAAAGATAAAATGGGTGAAGATGACTTTGCAGAAGGCTTGAAAGATGCGCTAAATGACGCCGAAAAAGAAAATCAAATTAAATCTGTGTTTACAAATGGTTATTCTGCTTTCTTGAACAAGTCTGACAACTTGGATGCGGCGATTTCTGAATTAAAAGATTTTATGAAGACATTAGAACTGTTTGGTGTAAAAAACGCCGAAATCGATTTGTCGATTGCGCGTGGTTTGGCATATTATACGGGGCTGGTGTTCGAGTTTAAGTTGTTGAATCATCCGGAATTAGGGACTGCGGCTGGTGGCGGTCGTTATGCTGATTTGGCGGGCAAGTTCAGTAAAACTAAAATTATTGGTGTTGGGGCGGCAATCGGTTTTTCGCGTATATTTGTTGCATTGATGGAATCGGGTGCGATCGATTTGTCGCGTTTTGAATCGCCGGTTCAGGTTTCTGTGCTGTGTATGGGGGGCGAAAATTTGGCGTACGCAGTATCTGTTTTGAATGCGTTGCGTGATGCAAATATTGCTTCTGTAGCATATTTAGACGCTGAAAAGAAGTTTAAAAACCAAATTGAGTATGCCGATAAAATAAAAACTGAATACAGTGCAATAATTGGCGAAGATGAAGTAAAAAATAAACTTGTTGCGTTGAAGAATATGACGACTGGCGAACAGCAGGCTGTGTCAGTTGCGGATATGATAAAAATTATAAAGGCGAACTAATATGATTATTGAACAAAAGCTGCGCGATATTCAGTCGCGTGCGGCGGATATAGAAAATCAGATGAATTCTGGTGCTGCTTCTGGTGATGAATTGACAAAGTTGTCCAAGGAATATTCGCGTCTGAATGAAATTTTGCCGTTGATTAATGAGTATTTTCAAATTGTTGCAGGTATTAGTGATGCAAACGAAATGTTGAACGATACTGAATTGCGCGAAATCGCAAATGACCAGTTGCACGAACTGAATCATAAACTGCCGGATGTGGAAAAGGCGTTGCAGATTGCGTTGTTGCCGCGCGATGATGCGGATGATAACAGTGTTATTATGGAGATTCGTGCTGGCGTTGGGGGTGAAGAGTCCGCATTGTTTGCAGGGGATTTGTATAATCAGTATAAATCTTATGCGCTGCGCCAGGGTTGGAAAGTCGAGGTTATCGAAGAAAATGCTACTTCGCTGCGTGGGTATAAGGAGATTGTGTTTAAAATCGATGGGGCGGGCGCGTATGGTCGTATGAAGTTCGAATCCGGTATACATCGTGTCCAGCGTGTGCCAGAAACCGAAGCGGGTGGTCGTATTCATACCAGTGCTGCGTCTGTTGCGGTTATGCCAGAGGCAAAAGAAATTGATGTCGTTATCGAAGACAAGGATATTCGTATAGATATTTTTCGTGCCTCTGGGGCAGGTGGTCAGCATGTAAATAAAACGGACAGCGCGATACGTATTACGCACTTTCCTTCGGGTATAGTCGTGACTTGTCAAAACGAACGCAGTCAGTTGCAGAACAAAATTGCGGCGATGTCTGTGTTGCGTTCCAAGTTGTATGAAAAGCAGCGTGAAGAACAGATGAGCGCCAGTAATGCATCGCGTAAATCAATGGTCGGGTCGGGGGATCGCAGCGAAAAAATTCGTACATATAATTTCCCAGAACAGCGTGTGACGGATCATCGAATAAAGCTGACTTTGTATAAATTGGATGATATTTTGGCAGGTGGCGCGGGGCTGGATGAAATGATTGATGCGTTGATCGCGGCGGACCAGTTGGAACAATTGGCGAATATGCAGTAATAAATCCCGCGACGCGGGATTTTGTTTTGATGATTTTTATTGTTTAAATTTTTAAATTTGATATGATTATATGCGTTATGGAGAAAGAAAACGAAGATTTTATCGACAGGCCTGTTGTTATGGTTGGTTTGATGGGGGCGGGCAAAACCAGCGTTGGGCGCGCGTTGGCGCGACGACTGGGAATACCGTTTGTTGATTCTGACAAGGAAATAGAAGCGGCGGCGGGTTGTAGTGTTGTTGATATTTTTTCTATGTATGGAGAAGATGAATTTCGTCGTGTTGAACAACGTGTGATAGAGCGTTTATTGGACACGCCGCCTGCGTTGAAAGTGATTTCCACGGGCGAGGGGGCTTTTATAACTCCTGCAATTCGGCAGATGATTTTAGATCGTGCGTTGTCTGTATGGTTGCGGGCGGATTTGGATTTGTTGGTAAAACGTACGAATTCGCGCGATACGCGGCCTCAATTGCTGAATACGGACAGTCGCAAAATTTTGCAGCAACTGATAGATGATAGATATGATACATATGCATTGGCGGATATAACTGTTGAAACACGGGATGAGAATTTGCGCAAGACTTTGTTCAAGGTTTTGCGTGCGATAGAGGATTATTCAAACAAACAAGATAAGGAGTAAAAAATGGCAAAAAAGAACAATATATTTAAAGAATTTAGCACTTTTGTTCAACGCGGCAATGCGATCGATATGGCTGTCGGTATCATTGTTGGTAGTGTTATGACTGGGGTTGTAAATTCGTTGGTAAAAGATGTTATTATGCCTCCGATTGGGTTGTTGATTGGCGGTGTTGATTTTTCACAATGGTTCTTTGTTTTAGGGGGCGGCGAACCAGGGGCTGTTTATGAGACTATTGCTCAGGCTCAGGCGGCGGGCGCGACTACGCTTAATTTGGGTGTGTTTTTGAATTCTGTTGTCAGTTTCTTTATAACTATGTTTGCGATATTCTTGTTTGTGCGCACTATGAACAAGGTTCGCGATAAAAAGCCTGCGAACACCCATGCGTGCCCATATTGTAAATCTACTATTAATAACGCTGCGACAAAGTGTGCGTTTTGTTGTTCTGATGTAGATCCGGTAGAAACGGGTGCGATAGAGGAAAGTGAACTGAAAAAAAGCCTGAAGGGCTTGAAAAAAGTTGCTAGTGTTGTAGCAAAAGACTCTGTGACCAAAATCAAAAAAATTACAAAGCGTTAATTGTTGTTTGTAATAATGTGAATTAATCTAAAAAAGGGGTGTTTTGCCCCTTTTTTTGTGCGTTTGTTGTTTGTGTGTGAGCGGATTATGTATAGTTTTGTCAAAAAGGGTCTAAAAAGTAGCGGTTTTCTGCGGTTTTTAGGCTTTTTTTGTTGTATGGGTTAGGGTGTGTGGTGCGCGGGAGGTGTGCGAATGTTGGTGGGTGGGTTTGTGTCTGGCTTGATGGTTGTTGTAAAAGGCGTGGAGTGTTGTGTGTAGTGGGGGGCAGAAATTTTGTGGTTGTCGGATATAAAAAATAATTTTTATTTCGTGCTGTTTGTAAAAAAATAAAAAAGTGCCAGAAAGTCATAGGGGACAGAATATTTAAGAGGCGCATAATGTATATTATGTATAGTTTATCATGCTGACGCACGATAATCAATACATAATATAGCTAATCGATGATTCTGGTGTTTGTTGCGATTATCATGCTGACGCACGATAATCAATACATAATACAGCTAACCGATGATTCTGGTGTTTGTTGCGATTATCATGCTGACGCACGATAATCAATACATAATATAGCTAATCGATGATTCTGGTGTTTGTTGCGATTATCATGCTGGCGCACGATAAACAATACATAATATGGCTAACCGATGATTCTGGTGTTTGTTCTGGCGCACGACGGCTGGTGTGTAATGGTGCTGACGGTGTGCAATGTGGAACAGTGTAAGGTTTTTGGTAATGTAAAGTTGGTTTTTTTGCAAAAATGGTGTTTTGTGCCCTATTTTGATTGTTTTTTTGCAATAAAAATCGCCGAAAGCGGCGGTTTTCTGCGGTTTTTAGCGATTTTTTTGATTGTAGACACATCTGTCGGCTATTTTTAACGCTGCTATGTACGCCATATCATATGCAGGATAGCTTTTTGTGGCGCGTCTTTCTTTCCTTTTGGTGTCGTAATAGTGTGAAACTGGCAAGTTGTTTATTTCGGGTGCGTATATGTTGTTCTTTTTTGTTATGTATTCCCGGGCGGCCAAAACGCAGTGTTTTTCGCAGCCGTCGCAGATAGAGGTTGGGTTGTTTGGCATATTTTGACCTTTTGTATCTTTTTTTGTATCAGTATAAATCATTGGCTGTATTGGTCAAGGTTTTTTGTTGTGTTGGTGTGGTTTGTGTGATATTTTTTGGGTATGAGATTAGATAAAGAGTTGGTTTTACGTGGTTTGTACCCTACTCGCGCTAAGGCTGTGGCGGCTATTGATGCGGGGTTGGTGCGTGTTAACGGTATAGTAGCAAAAAAACCTAGTCAAGATATTGTGGCGGATGATGTGTTGGATGGTGGCGCCCTGCCTTACTTGTCTGGGCGTGGCAGTTTAAAGTTAGAACGTGCGTTAAAGTATTTTAAAGTAAATCCAAAGGGTTGTGTGTGTTTGGATGTTGGTGCCAGTACCGGCGGTTTTACCGAGGTTTTGTTGAATTATGGTGCTGAAAAAGTTTATGCGGTTGATGTTGGGACGAACCAATTGGTGCCAGAGTTGCGTAATGATGCGCGTGTCGTTTCGATGGAGCGGACCGACATTCGTAGCTTGCGCCCTATTTCGCCGGTTGATCTGATTGTGATTGATGTTTCTTTTGTGTCGCTGACAAATATTGTTGAGTTTTTGCCGCAATGGGGCGCAAAAACGATTGTTGTTTTAATAAAGCCTCAGTTCGAGGTGCCGCGTGATGTCGCTGCTAAGTTTAATGGTGTTATAAAGTCAAAAGATTGGCATGATTATGCAATAAACAAGGTTGTTGATGCGTTCAAAGTATGCGGCTTTGACGGTTTGGGAATTACAGAATCGCCGGTTTTGGGTGGTAGTGGTAATACAGAGTTTTTAGCGTGTTTTAAATTAAGAAAATAAGTTAACTTTAATTGTTAACTTATTGAGATTATTTTTTTATTTTATTTTTTATTGTTTGTGCGGTTTGTGCGATTTTTTGTCGTAAAATGTACGTTTTTTGATGTTTTTTCTGTACGTGGGGGCGTGGTAATAAAAATGTACAGATTGCAATGTTTTTCTTGAATTGGTGCGGTTTTGGGGCTATTATCAACTGGTATTTTTCTTAACATAGGACAAAACAATGGCAGACGATATTAAAAAAATTCATGAACGTGAAGCAAAGTGGCAAAAAAGATGGGCTGATGCGCGCGCATTTGTGCCAAAAAATGATGGTTCAAAACCAAAATATTATAACTTGATTGAATTCCCTTTCCCAAGTGGCTCTGGTTTGCATGTTGGTCATATGTTGCCATATACGGGTATGGATGTTTTGGCGCGCTTTCGTCGTATGCGTGGGTTCGATGTATTGTATCCAATTGGTTATGATTCGATGGGTATTTCGTCTGAAAATTATGCCACCAAAATTGGCAAGCACCCAAGTGAATCTGTCGCAGAACTGATTAAAATTTTTGAACGTGATATTTCAATAATGGGGTTGTCTTTTAACCCGGAGTCCAAACTTTCAACGTCTGATCCTGAATTTATCAAGTGGACACAGTGGATGTTTATTCAATTTTACAAGGCAGGTTTGGCGTATAAATCAGAACTGCCGATGAATTGGTGCCCGGCATGCAAAACAAATCTGACCAATGAAGAACTGGAAGATGGCAAGTGTGAACGCTGTCATGGGCCTGTTGAAAAGAAAATGAAATTACAGTGGAATCTGGCAATCACAAAATACGCAGACAGATTGATTGATGATTTGGAACTGGTTGATTATCCAGAACGTGTTAAAACAGAACAAATAAACTGGATTGGTCGTTCGCATGGCGCAGATGTCAATTTTCAGGTTGGCGATGATGTTATGACTGTTTATACAACGCGTATTGATACAATATTCGGTGTGACGTTCTGTGTGTTGGCACCTGAACATGCGCTGGTCAAAAAATGGCTGAATGCGGGCAAGATTAAAAATACAGATGCAGTGAACGAATATATTGCCGCGGCACGTGCCAAGACCGAAATCGAACGCACAGACGTTACGCGTGAAAAAACGGGTGTTCGTTTGGATGGCGTTATGGCGACAAATCCATTTAATGGTCGCGAAATTCCAATCTTTATTTCTGACTATGTTCTGGCAGATTATGGATTCGGTGCGATTATGGCGGTGCCTGCACATGATGGTCGTGACTGGGATTTTGCGAAAAAATTTGGTTTGGATATCATCCCTGTTCTGTCTGGTGGTGAAGAAGGTAAAGTCTGGGAGGGAGATGGTGCACATATAAACTCGGCGTTCTTGGACGGTATGGGCAAAGAAGATGCGATTGCTGCTGCGATTAAATATGGTACAGAACACGGTTTTGCACGTGGTACGACCAAGTATAAATTAAAAGACTGGGGTTTTTCGCGTCAGATGTACTGGGGTGAACCAATACCATTAGTATATTGTGAAAAATGTGGTTGGGTACCTGTACCGGAATCTGAACTGCCATTGATGCAACCGTATATGGAAGATTACAGACCGACAGATGATGGCGAAGGTCCATTGGCGCGTGCCACAGATTGGGTAAATACAACTTGTCCGCATTGTGGGGGGGCTGCGAAGCGCGAAACAGACACTATGCCACAGTGGGCTGGGTCTTCGTGGTATTTCTTGCGCTATTTAGATTCCAAGAATAATGATTCGTTCTGTGCGCGTGAAATGTTGGATAAATGGATGCCGGTTGACCACTATAACGGTGGTATGGAACATACGACACGTCATGTTCTGTATTCCAGATTCTGGTACAAGGTATTATCTGATTTGGGCTTTGTTCCAGGTGTTGAACCATATAAAAAGCGTACCAGCAATGGTCTGATTATGGCAGTAGATGGTACAAAAATGTCCAAGTCGCGCAATAACACTGTGCCAAGTTCGGATGTTGTTGCACGCAGTGGCGCAGACGCATGTCGTATGACAATCTTGTACCTGGGACCCTGGGAACAAAGTGCAAACTGGTCCGAAGATACATTGCGCGGTGTTGAACGCTTTTTGAAACGCGTGGAAAATCTGTTTGATAATTTGACAGATGAACCAATGACGGCAGAGCAAGAACGTTTGCAACATAAACTGATTGCAGATGCGACAGAGCGTCTGGAAGGTATGAAGTTTAATACGGCTATATCTGCCATGATGGAATATATCAATGCGTTCGGTGGCAAAATGCCCCGCCCTGCGTATGAAACATTGTTGCAAGTATTGAATCCATTTGCGCCACATTTAACCGAAGAAATGTGGGAAAAACTGGGGCATGCTGATATGCTGGTGTTTGAACCATGGCCAACATTTGATGCGTCAAAGTTGGTTGAAACGCAGATGACAATTGTTGTGTCAATCAATGGCAAGCGTGCAGCGGAATTTGTTGTCCCTGCGGACGCTGATGAACAGGCGATTGTTATGGCGGCAAAAAATGCTGCGGGCGCCAAGTTGGACGGTTGTGAGGTAATCAAAACAATTGTTGTGCCAAAGAAATTGGTAAACTTTGTGGTGAAAAAGTAAGTCTGAAACCGTGTAAAAAAAATCCCCAAACGGGGATTTTTTTAAATGCTGTCTGCGTTGACCCAGCGGCCGTCTTTCAGCAAGCCCGGCGCCATGCCTTCGTTTGTGCGCAGTGCGTCAATTACGCTGCGCGCCTTGGCTGCGTCCAGATTGATGATACGTACTTTGTACATATCGCCTTCGGTGACAACAATTGTGTCGCCGTATTGTTTCATGCGATTTGCCAATGCGTCAGCGCTGTCTTGAGCGTAAAATGCCGCTAATTGGATGCTGTATGGACCTGAAACAGGTGTCGCTGCAACCGGCGCTGGTTGTTCTGTGACAGTTGTAGTCGTGCCCAATGTTGCATTTTTTACCGTTGTTGATTCTTCGACCATAACCTGGATTTGAACTTTGCCCTGCCCGTTCAAGCCGATTTTTTGTGCGGCTGCAGGCGACAAGTCCATTAAACGAGTGTTAACAAATGGTCCACGGTTGTTTACACGAACAACAACAGATTGCCCGTTGTCTAAATTCGTGACGCGTGCGATTGATGGTAATGGTAATGTTTTGCTGGTCGCAACCATTTGTGCGGCGTCAAATGTTTCGCCGTTGCTGGTTTTAGAACCATTTAATTCAGCTGGGATAATGCCCGCAACACCGATTTGATTATAAGTTAAGTCTTCGACAGGGATGTATTGTACATCTTCAACCTTGTATGCAGAACCTATATGATATTTTGGTGCGGCCGCCAACAAATATGCATCGTTTAACGATTCTGTGCCGTTTGCAGCTATCAATGTTTCTTCGCCAAAGCCGCCGTCTGCGCCATAGTTAGTTGTGCTGTTGCCTGTTGTGCTTAAATCTGCACAGCCCGACAATATTGCGGTTAATGCCGCCAAAGAGATAAGTTTTTTCATAATTTAGGACTCCTTACATTCCATATTATGATAGTATTTTATCATAAAAAAGCCCTGTTTACAAATTTTATTTTTGCATGCGCTTATCAATCAGATGTGCAACTGGTAAGTATATGATTCCATAGCATGCAATCGCGACGCCCAATGTCCATATGTTGGTTATTTCGATTTTGTTTAATATTAAGCCTAAAATTGCAGCCCATAAACCAAATGCGATGGTTGTGCGAACTGTGCGAGAGTCATGACGCGTTAATTCGCGTTTGCGGCACGCGCGACCCAGTAAATAATTTTTTATATATCCGCTGATTACAACACCAATCGGAATTGCCAGATAGCCCACAAATGGGAACAGAACCAAATATAATACAGCGGCAATGCTCAAAGAAATCATACTGGTTTTAACGGGGGTTTTGACATCTTGGGATGCGTATAATGTTTTGCTGTATATTTGGCTGACCAACATTGCAGGCAATACAAAGACCTGAATCATAATTGCCATGGCGACCGCATGCGTCGATTCTGCTGTCCATGCGCCATATTCAAACAGGTATTTGATGATTGGTTTCGCCAAGACAAATAAGCCTGCAACGCACGGCAGTATCAACATCATAGAACGGCGCAGCGATGAATTTTGTTGGATATATACGCTGCGCATATTGTTGTTTGCCAGTGCGTTTGATATGGATGACATTAAAACAGTGCCAACCGCCAACCCAATCATAGCAAAAGGCAATTGAATAATTCTGTCTGAATAATACAGCCATGATACTGCGCCGCTTTGAAAACTGGCGACCAATGTGCCGACGATAATTGTTATTTGATAAAAACCGTTGCCAACAATGCTGACACCCAGGCGTTTAAACAAGGCTTTAATTTTCGGTGTCCAGCGCGGTTTAATTAAGTACAGGCCAAAATGGTGCCGTCTTATGCGTGACCATAAAACACCAAATTGGATTATCCCGGACAATACGACTGTTCCTGCCATCAGGTATAATATATGTGTGCTGCCAAATGCCATGGCGAATAACAACGCGCATATCAGCATTATGTTTAATAATACAGGCATAAACGCCGCCAACAAGAATTTGGAAAACGCGTTTAAAATCGCGGATAAAAATGCTGCGCCACATATAAAGATTACATATATGAACATGATACGCGATATAACAATGGTCATTTCTAATTTGCCGGGCGTTGCGTCAAATCCAGGTGCTAATCCCCACACGATTAATGGCATCAGTATTTCAAATATGATTGTTATGCCCAGCAGGCCAACCATTAACCAAGAAAATACATTGCGTGCAAAGTTTTCGTCTTTCTTGGCATCGGTGTACATAGGAATAAAGATAGCGGATAATGCGCCTTCTCCCAGCAGGTCACGGAACAGATTGGGTAATTTAAATGCAGCTAAAAATATATCAGACAGTCGCCCCGCCCCCAATACGCGCGCAATTAACATATCGCGAACAAAGCCGAAAATACGACTGATGCCTGTCATTGCGCCAACGCCGAAAATGTGTTTGCCAAGTTTCATAGTTTAGATTATACTGCTTATTGCAAAGGAAAATCAAGATAGGAATATCAATTATGAAAAAACTGTTTATGTTATTTGGCGCAATTGGTGTGTTGGCTGGGTGCGCTGGGGCTGATAATGAAATTGTCGCTTCGCTGCCGTTGGCGGATATTTATAAAACTGCGTATGCAGAATTTAATGACAAAAACTATGAAGAAGCGGCCACCGAATTTTTAAAGGCCGAAACTCAATATCCGGCCAGCCCATGGGCGGCTGATGCGCTGGTTATGGCGGCATATTCACAATATATGGACAATGATTTTGCCGGTGCAATTTTGGCGGTTGACAGATTTATGCGTTTCCATCCTGGGCATCAAGATGCTGCGTATATGTTATATCTGCGTGGAATGTGCTATTATCGTCAGGTCAGTGATGTGCGTCGTGAACCAGGGATGAGTGCGTATGCATTACAACAATTTCAAACACTGGTTCAGCGTTTCCCACACAGCCCGTATGCAAAAAATGCAGAAAATAAAATTCGTATTTTAAAGAACTATATTGCAGGCAAGGTTATGTATTCTGCGCGCAATGATATGAAAAAAGAAAACTGGACCAGTGCAATTAACAGACTGCAATCGATTGTGACGGATGCCCAAGAAACAGTAATGACGGCAGAGGCAATGTATCGTTTGACAGAATGTTATACTGCGATTGGTTTGCCTGAACAAGCTAATGGCTATTCTGAAATGCTGAAATTGAATTTTCCGGATAACGAATGGACAAAAAAGTTGAAATAAAAAACCGCATTTGCGGTTTTTTATTTATGATATTTTTTCAACACGACGGACGCGGCGTTCGCAGTCATCAAATGGGCTTTCTAAAAATGTTTGAGTGCACAAAAACGCAACTTCGATGTCAATGTCATCTGCAGCCAAGGCCAAAACATTTATGTCGTCGTGAAAACGGTCGTCGCGTGCTTGGTTTGGTGTGTTGCAGCGCGATGCGCGGATGTGTTTATATCTGTTTGCAGCAATCATAACGCCTGCGCCTGTGCCACAGATAATAATTCCACGTGATTTTTCGTCGTTTTTCATTGCGTCTGCCAGTGTTGCAGCAATATCTGGATAGTCAACAGATGTGTTCGGATCATCAACCCCCAGGTTAACAACATTGTATCCCGCAGCAGCCAGCATTTCGATTAAATACAGTTTTAAACCAACCCCACGATGGTCGGAGGCAATGTAAATCTTGCTCATTTTCCTTTATCCTTTCTTTTTGTAAGTTTGCATTCCAATCCGGTGTTCCCAGTAATGTTTAATGTGTTATATGAAAGCGTCCCGGTCATTTTTGCGGCATTAAAGATGTTCGCCGTGTTTACGGTTGCAGAACCGTCCAACGTGCCATGTAAAAATAATGCAGGTGCAGACACATCACCAATGACAACGCCACCACGACCAATAACGACCACTTCGGCGATAATGTTGCCGACAACTTCACCATGAATTTGGACGGTGTGATCTGTTTTTATGTCGCCTGTTAATTTGCAACCTGCCCCGATAACGGTTGGAGATTGTTTTTCTGTTGAATTTGTAAATGCCAGCATTTTATTGTTCCTCTTTTACAAACTTGGTTGGATCAAAAGGTGCACCTTTGTATCTTATTTCATAGTGCAGATGTGGGCCTGTTGAGCGACCGGAATCCCCCGCCAGACCGATAACTGTTCCTGGGCGGACCCAATCGCCGCGCGAAACCTTTATTTGAGACAAGTGGGCGTATAATGTCGTAAACCCAAGCCCATGGTCGATTTCAACTGTGGTGCCATAGCCAACGCGGTCGCCTGCTGAAACCACGCGTCCTGGTGCAACAGCCAACAGTTCTGTGCCGATTTTTCCAGCAAAATCAATCCCGCGATGTTTTTTTGGCTTGCCTGTAAACGGGTCTTTGCGCGTTCCATAATTGGATGTTATGCGGGACTGTACCGGTTTTCCCAATGGTAAAACCTCGTTCAGACGACGCAATCCGTTCCAAAGTTCCAATCCGTCAGCCAATTTTTGATATTTATCGTCTAATTTTTTGTCGAATTCAATAGGTGTAAATGCAGAACCAACCAATGGGCTGGAATATTTGTTTGCGCCTTTTATTAGTGTTTTTTCACTGACCCCCAGCGCAATTAATGTGCTGTTAATTTTTTTGATTTGCTTTTGCAATTCTTCGGTATTTTCTTTGGTCAAAGCTGTTATTGTATCTACTATTATATTGTCCGCAGTTGCCATTTCTGCCATTGATTCCATCATTTGAGTATTTTGTTTTTTTAGCCCTTCGTTCTCTGCGCGGGTTAATTCATACTCTGCAGCCAGTTCGGACATTTTTAGATATTCTGGTGCATAATCTTCGTCTTTTAACATTTCGACAATGCGGGTGCGTAAAAAGTCCAGTTCACCCCAGGTTTTGCTGCGGCTGTTCATCAATTTTTCTTTGTCTGAGTCAGATGTGTCTTTGGCATTTAATATTTTATCGTCAATTACATTTAATTCGCGTGCCAGAGATGTATATTTGGATAAATATGTTTGTAAATCGTTCATGTGTCGGGCGTGTGTGTCGCGAACCATTTCAAGTTGCTGGGTGCGTTTTTGCAACAGTGGGCGATGGTATACAAAAACATATGTTGACCAAGATGCCCACAATACTAATCCAACCTTGCCGCAAAAGCGTGTAAAACGCCAAAAGCTGCTTTGTTCAAAAGAATACACATTGCCGCGCGGTGTGTCCATAACAGTGAACTGGCGCGGTGGGAAAAAACGCACAATCATACGCCAAACGGCACGGAAAGGCGATGTTATAAACGCCCACAGTGATGTAAAATGTCTGGTTATAAAGTTTATCATTTCTGGGATATTTTAGACCCTGCTTCTGCAATAGTCAAGCCGTCGCGTAAAATAGGTTCGTAATTCATTGGTAATCCTTGATGAACGACGGTGATGCCTTTGGTGCCAAGTCGGCCCGATATTAATACGCGTTCGGCGGTGTTTTTTGCGCCAAATAGCGGAAGGATGTTTATGTCGCCCAGTTTTTTTGACATCGCAGAAATGGCTTTGGCAGTGGTGGCTGCATCTGTAATTATGCAAAATGTGCCCATTGGGCGTACGCGTGCGATACAGCGCGATATCCAATTTGTTAAATCTGCGTTATGATGTGCGTTATGATGTGCGGGTGTGCCGTTAAAGTATGGCGGATTAGTTATGACTAAATCAAATGTGTCTGGTGTGCGCCATGTTGCGATGTCTGCGTTAATAAGTGTCAGATTTGTATCGTTTAATTCAGCGTTTTGTCGGCAAATATCTAACATTTCTGTAGATGTGTCAATACCTGTTATTTGACAATTTGGATTGTTTGCATGCAGGCAAAGTGCCGCGCCACCTGTGCCAATGCCAACTTCTAGTACGGTTTTTGCGTTGCGCGGGGCAAATGCTGCCAGCCATACAGCGTCAGATGTGGGGTTATAAAAACTGCGTCGCATTTTTACGCGACCACCCATCAAGGTAAAAATTTCTTGTTTTATGCTCATATGCCCTTATAATAAAACATTGAAAACAAAAGGCAAGTTTATGTTAAATGATGTTTTAGTTGTTCAAAGTGCTGTCAGTGCGTTTAATAATGCTGCGCTATTTTTGCCGGCCTTTTTGTGGTGGGCGTTGTTATCGTTGCCATTGTTTTTGATGGTATGGATGTGTGGGGATGCCTTTATGGCCAAGATTGGATGGAATAAACAGAATCTGTTAGAGCGTGCCTCTGTTTGGGTGGCAGGTCTGACCTTTGCGTGGGTTGTTTTGTTCAGTGGAAATTACAATGTTTTGCGCGACAATATGTCTGTGTTGCCTATGATGACCGCATTGCTTATATTTTTGTCATCATTGTTTGTTTCGTCGCATTTGCGTGAAAAAAAGTTCGAAAAATTTGGTTGGCGCTGGTGGCTTGTTGTCTTGGCATTATTGATATTTGTCGGCACATGCGATATGCATGCGTGGTGGGGGCCGCTGTTGCAAATCGGCGCGTTGTTGTTTGGTTTTTTGTTGGGGCGTGCGGCGCGTGCCTCGATGCGACCAGTTAGTGGCACTGTATTAATTGTGTTAACGACAACGATTGCGATTTTAATGCAACCAGAATTTTTCAGATTTGGTCAATTGGGTAATCTGACAGTTTTACATTTGGTTGCTATTTTGTTGTTGGGTGTCGTTGCGATGATGACGGTTGCAATATTTAATATCAAGTCATGCGCAAAATTGCGGGACAGCGTCTATGTTAAATTAAAGTGGTTATTGCGTGTTGTTTCTGTGTTGGGTTGCGCCCTATTCTTGTTAACCGAAGCGGTGCCGGTGTTTATTGGGACATTGGCGGCAGTTTTTGTGATGTTTGCGCTGTCGATATGGCATGCGAATTCAATTAGTTCTGTGTTAGGAGATAAAATGTTGGCACTGACATGGATTTTGTTCGGAATTATTACGGTTATGCCAGTTGTTTCTGCATTAGGTCTGATATATTGGATGAATTCGTCAAAGATTAAATTTTGGTCTGAATCCAAGGCGTTGTTATAATTCGTTATATTTATTTAATACCATTTTTTGCGCGGATAATGTATTATTTGCCTGTTGTTAACCGTTTAAGTATAAAGTAGGTATATTATGGCGATACATCCAACTGCAATTATTCACGAAGGCGCACAATTGGGCGCAGATTGTAAAATTGGACCATATTGCATTGTGGGGCCAAATGTTGTTTTGGGCGATAGGGTTGAACTGATTTCTAATGTTGTTATTGATGGAAAAACTTCGATTGGTGATGATTCAATTGTTTATCCGTTTGCTGTTCTTGGCGTGATGAGTCAGGATTTAAAATGGCAAGACGAATCAACTATGACTGGTTTACGAATTGGTAAGCGTTGCAAGATTCGTGAATATGTGACAATTCATTCGGGCACACCTGCGTCTGACGGAACTGTGATTGGCGACGATTGCCAAATTATGGTTAACGCGCACGTTGGACATGATTGCAAGGTGGGAAACAGCGTGGTTATGTCTAATTTGGTTCAGGTTGCCGGACATGTAGAAGTTGAAGACTTTGCGATTTTATCTGGT
The DNA here is from genome assembly GCA_904502095.1 of uncultured Alphaproteobacteria bacterium. Classification (GTDB taxonomy): domain Bacteria; phylum Pseudomonadota; class Alphaproteobacteria; order Rs-D84; family Rs-D84; genus Enterousia. The sequence continues at coordinate 35,030 of CAJGDG010000005.1, read as the reverse complement.
GGCACAATGGTTTTGCAGTTCGCGCGCATTGGTCGAAATGCGTTTGTTGGTGGTATGTCCGGTGTTGGCAGTGATGTTTTGCCTTATGCGATTTATGACGGGTCTCCACGTGCAGTTTATCGTACCATTAATCGTGTTGGGTTGATGCGTCATGGCTTTACAAACGAAGATATGCACGCGATTCATGCTGTATATTCTGCGGTATTCCGTTCGGACGAAGGAACGGTTGCTGACCGCTTGGCCAAGATTAGAAAAGAAGTAAAGAATAATAAGTACGCGATGGATGCAATTGATTTTATTGAAAACCGTTCAAAGCGTGGTATTGGAACATCTAAAAATGCAGAATAAGAAAAATCGCGTTTTTATTATCGCAGGTGAAGTGTCGGGTGATGTTTTAGGCGGTCGTATAATGGCCGAAATGCGCGGCGCTGAATTTGTTGGTATTGGTGGCGAAAATATGCAGGCGGCGGGCTTAAAGTCGCTGTTCCCGATGTCTGATTTATCGGTTATGGGAATTGTAGAGGTGTTGGCGCATGCGCGGACTTTGACACATCGGATTAATCAGACTGTATCTGCGATATTGGATGAAAAGCCAGATGTTGTTTTAACGATTGATTCGCCGGGTTTTGCGAAAAGCGTTATTAAAAAATTACGCGGTTTGCCAGATGGACAAAAACTAATCGCAAACGGTTTGCGGTTTCATCATGTTGTCGCGCCCCAGGTTTGGGCGTGGCGTTCTGGACGCGCAAAGAAATACGCCAAGATTTTTGATAAATTGTACGCGTTTTTTGATTTTGAAATACCCTATTTTACTAAACATGGGTTAGAAACGGTTGCTGTTGGGCATCCGATTGCGGACAGTTTGTTGGGTGAAAAGTGCGCCGCACCAAAAAAAACAAAAGAAAAGATGATTACATTAATCCCAGGCAGCCGTATCAGCGAAGTAAAGCGTTTGATGCCGTTGATGCGTGATGTTGTTGATATGTTGGTGCGTAATGGGTATCAGGACTATAAATTTGTTATTCCAACGGTTGAAACAACACAAGATTATATAACAAATGAAATCAAAAATTGGACCGTTAAACCGGCATTGATACCGTCGGGTCAGCGTTATGATATTTATGCAAAAACTTATATTGCGATTGCGGCCAGTGGGACCGTGACTGCGGAATTGGCAATGATGCATGTGCCGACAATTGTTGTTTATAAAATGAATCCGATAACAATGTGGATTGGGCGGCGTTTGATTCATGTGAACTGGGTATCATTGGTTAATATTTTGTTAAATCGCGGTGTATATCCGGAACATTTGGGGGCGGATGCTGTGCCTGATAAGATTTTAGATTCGGTTCAGCAACTGACTATTCCGTCAAAGCGCACAAAGATGATTAATGAATTAAAATCTTCGGATGTATTGTGGCGCAAATCTGATGGTGGCGCCGCGAAATTAATTGCAGATGGGGTTATGAAATAAAAAAACGCCGAAATTGGCGTTTTTTTATTATCTTAATCCCTTGTCACGACAGCATGCAGATGCAGCAGATTGCCAGCTGGGGTATTCTTTGGCGGGGCTGCGTAAATCGCGCCAAGGTTGCCATCCACTGCACGTTTTTTTGGAACCATTACCAGTGCATTTTGCATATCTGCGCAATGTGCATGTTTGATTTGAAGTGCGTCCCATATCTGTTGTACATTTTACGACAACATTTTGATTCTTTGCATCGTTTTTACCCAGTTGTTTAGATGACAGAACCTGATATGCGTTTGCTGTGCATACGGTTGAAAATGCGATAATTACAGAAATGAATAATTTTTTCATACCTGCCCCCTTGATTTATATTTTTATTATAAGTAAAAGCGGCAAAAAATACAATAAGTTTTTATTCTGCTGGGTTTTCTGACGTTGTCCACGGACGGTCATTCATAATCAGGTAATATATTTGTCCATCTTCTTCGCCAGGGTTGCGCAGAATTGGGCGCACAACATAAATATCAACATCGCATGGGGATGATGTGTTGCCCTGCACTTCCATCAAGTCTTCGTGGAATTTTGCGGCGAAATCGTTTGCCATCAAGAACGCGGCGTCATCATCGGCGGCACTGGTTGAGTCGCCAAGCCACATTAACCACATACCATAATTTACGACATTGTCTTGACCTTCTTGGATATCGTCTGCTGACAACAACAGGTATGGCACAAATTCAATATTGTTTGTAAATTCGCTGGTTGAATCGCTGGTAAAGTCATACATATCCGCGGCAAAACTTACAATCATATACAATGCGCCGGCTTGGGCTTCGAATTTTGCCAACGAACCTGCCGCCGTCAAAGTGCTGTGAAATAACCAATTGCGTGTTTTTGATGCCAATGAACCCGTGCGTCCCATCTTTGCGGCCTTGCTGATTTTGTCGCCGCCTGAAAATGCGGTTTTGAACGCTTTGATTCCGCGCATGACTTTTGTCCCTTTGATTTTTTTTGATGCGCGTGTAAATACATTTCCGCGTTTCGGAGCCTTGGATAACACTTTCCCGTTTTTCATAATATGGCTTATTTTAACCAATTCAGAATATTTTTCAGATGCTTCTTTGTATTGCTTTACATCATCGATTTTTTCTAATTCTTTTATTGAGTCATTGATAGTTTCAAGATTTTTTTCTGTACCTTTTATTTTCTGATCCAGTGCATCAATAGCGTTTTGTTTATCTTTACCAGTCAGTTTTTTTGGATTTTTCCCCAGGTTGCGTTGGTTGTTTATTTGCTGCTCTAAATTTTTAATTTGTCTGTTGATGTCTCTTTTTTGCGAGCCCATCGTATCTGGCAGTTTTGTTTTTAATTTTTCAATTTGTTTTTCATAATTGGCGATATTTTTATTTATCTTTGACATATCTGGGGCGATTTCGTTGGCCTCGTCCAGCAATTTTCGTGCTTTTTTCAGCTCGTCCAACTCTTTTGTTGCGCGTTGTTGCGTGACCAGGACTTTGCGATATTTTTGTGCGTTTTCGGTTTTTTTGGTGGCGTTATATACACTGCGCAGTTTGCCCGCTTCTTTGGATATTTTTGTTGCTTTTTTATTCAGCACGCCTAAATCGTCCAGATATTTTACCATATCTTCCATTGCGCCGGCGGTTTTTTTGTATTCGCTGACATCGTCGATTTTTTCCAGATCTTTAATTTCAGTTTCCAGATTTTTTTTGTTCTTTTTTAATTGGTCTATCAAATTTTCATTTCTTTTAAATGCATCGGAACTTTTGTCCATTGTTTTTCCCGCATCGGTTAAATCATCGATGCGTTTTGTCACATCTGCCAAATCGTCTGTGCGGTCAATGAATTTTTTTACATCTGCGCTGTTTTCCAGAGCTTTTAATATAGGCGACAGGTTTTTCATTGCGCTTAATGCGCGTGCGCCTTTGACAGTGCCAGAAACGGCGGCACTGCCGCCCATTGTGGCAATGGTTAGTATAACTTCGGCAGCGACTTCGGCATATCCAATCCATTCCAGATTAATATCGCCAGCGATATAAAAATCTTGGTCTTCGCCAGTGGTTATTTTCCCTGCGCTGTTTATTGGTAAATCATCCCCGGCGATTGCGCTGCGACTGGTGCACAGGCCACCGTTTAACATACCGTTTGGATAAAGTTTGTCCATATTGTCAGCGATATATTGTAGTGATACAGTGTTGTTTTTGTCGGGGCCGACAAAGTCACGCAACGCGCCAGATTGCGTCACCATAATTGCATACCACGCGGGATTGGTATTTGTCCACATTGCATCGTCGTTAATGTCGCCGACGCGTGGGTTTGGGTCAGATGATGGCAAACGGCGTTTGCCTGCCAATGCAATTTTTTGTTTCAGCAGTTTTGGCTGTGTTTCATAGTTGATAACAATTTCGCGTCCGTTTGAAAATTCATATCTGATAGGAGTGAATTTAATAGTATCGGTTTCGTTTGCGCGTGCGATTTCGGGGCAATTTAAAACCGCCGATAAAACATCTTTGTCGGCGAAAACAGCGTATAATTGTGTTTTTACATCGATTTCATCGGCAAAAGGATCAATTTGATTTGCAACAGCGGCAATGTTTTCAGCAAAAACCTTGCTGGCACATGGGGTTGCCGGATCATCTGCATGTGCAACAGATGTTGATAATAATATTATGAAAAGTGTTATTAATCGTTTCATTGTTATTCAATGCCAAATGGCCCGTCAACGATTGTTATTTTTTTTGGTGTCTCGCTAAAATTTTTTGGCAAAGGAAAGGTCACAATGTACAGTTTAAGCCCCTTACACGTGGTGCCGTTTAAGCTTTCTTGGATAGCGGTTGCTTTTAACTTTGCCGATTCTAGGTCGGTATAACTTAGTAGATCAGGAGTGTCGTCGCGACACAACAAGCCCGAATAATCTGGCCTGAATCGATACGGGTTGTTCCTGCTTGTTATAAGATAGTTTGTTGTGTTGATGTACAGATAAAAGTCAGTTGTATCAAATGTAAGCTCACTAAATACATTAGACATATTTTTGTTTATAACACTATCGTCGTCAATAACAGCCAGGCTGTGGTCGCTGCATTTTTTATTCCAAAATGTGTTTTTGGATAATTGGGATGTTTCTATTTCTTCGCCCTTTTCCCAGGCAGCGTCATCAGGCTGAAACAAGAACATAAAGTGTTCTTTCCCAGTTAGACTCATAGGGGTCACTGGTGTCTCTTCTTCGTTGTCGCTTTCGTTGTCATCATTGTTGTTGTCATCATCGTTGTTGTCATCATCGTTGTTATTAGTACATTCGGGAGCGTTTGGATTTTTGCGGCATTTTTTTGCCTTTTCAAGTTCTGCCATTGATTCTTCGTATTCTTTCTTAGCCTGGGCAACGTCTTCTTGACGTTTGTAATATTCATCTAAATCTTCGATGTTAATTTCCTGGTATGCGCGTTTGCCTTCGTATGGTTCATAACCGGCGGCTTCGTTCGCCATGCGTTCGGTAAAGGACAAGTCGGCGTATGTCGTTGGAAAATCTGTCTTTTGGATTTCAAAATCGTTGGCACCGTTTTCAGCCTGTAATGCAGCCAATTCTTGACGACGCTCTTCAATCTCGGTCGCCCAATTGGGGGTGCGGGTTGTTGTGTCGATTTTTATTTGTGCTGTGGGTGTGGCGACCGTTGGAAATGCGGTGCCGGTGTTCGGCTGGGCAACAACATTTTGTGCGCGATAATCATTAAATGCGCCATCAATATAGCCCGCGCACGATGTTGCATAGTTGCCGTTTGACATACGTGATAACTGAACCATTATCGCGGGGCGAATGTCTGTCAGCTTGGTGTTCGCGCAATTGTTCAGCCCCCTGCACTGCACCGCGATTAATGATGCGACGGTGCGTTGGCAATCGTCGGTTTGAACACTGGGTCCCTGGGCGTATACCGGTTGTGGCATACGCTGATTATACGGAGAGTCGGCATTCCAAAATGGATTTGTTGAATAATTTTGAACATTTTGAATCACGCCATATTTTGAAAAAGGTGTTGATGCGTCAGACACATACGGTGCAAAAAGCCCGTATAAACAGCATATTAAGAATATATGTTTTATGTGTCTTTTTCTCAATCCATAACCCTTATGTGCTTTATTATAACAAAAACGCGTTTCCAATGAAAGACAAAAATCCACCAATGAAAAAGAACGGCGCAAATGGGATGTATTTTTGTTTTTTTCTTTTTGCCCATATCGCCCCAATGATGCACGCGATAATCAATGCCCAGCCCAGCCCGTTTGTGCCCAGCCATAACCCGCCTACGCCCATCAGTTTGATGTCGCCCATGCCAATTGGCGGGTATGGTGCGGGTGCTTTTTTTGATATGTAATAATCAAAAAACAATCCGGTGGCCATGCCCAGTAAATAACCAAATGTTGCGCCAAAGACAGCCTGGGGAAAAGAGATGGGAAACGGGAAAAACGCAATCAGAATTAGCCCGATCAGCATAAGTGGGAATAAATATGCATCTGGGATAATGCGACGACGAAAATCCGCGATTGATATCAATGTGCCAAGTGTCGCCGCTGCCAGGATTAAAATGATGAAAAATATCTGTGAAAAAAACATGTTTTCTCCCTTGCGTTTCGAATCGTAATTATGATACAATATTATTATAAAGTACAACAAGGGTTTTATGATATGAGTAAAGGTTGGGATAATTCAATGCTAAAAAAATTAAAAGCATTGACCGGCAAAGGTTTGTCTACATCTGAAATTGGTAAGCGTTTAGGAATGTCAAAAAACGCAATTGTGGGCAAATTAAACAGATTGGGCTGGAACGCCAAGGCGGGCGGCGCGGTGGCAGACGCGCCTGCAAAGAAAGAGTCGAAAAAGGCGGTTGCGCCAGAAAAGAAAGTCACCGAAAAATCGGTCGCAAAAACTGCAACTAAAAAAGCGGTGTCGAAAACGGTGGCGCCTGCGGCTAAAAAGGTTGTGGCCAAGAAAGAAACCAAAAAGCCTGCGACCAAGAAAGCGGCTGCGCCTGCGGCTAAAAAGCCTGCTGTCAAAGCGGTGGCGCCAAAGGAAAAAGCAGAAAAGAAAGATTCAAAAAGCGCGGCCAAGAATTTGGCGATGCATCAGCGCATAATTCAACATTCGTTGGAAATGGCGAATTTAAAGCCTAATCAGTGCCGTTGGCCGATTGGCGATCCTGATTCTGAACATTTTCATTTTTGTGGGGAAACTGTTTTCGTGGGTAAGCCATATTGCTATGAACATTGTAAACAGGCATATCAATTTACTGCGCCAAAAAAGAAATAATTTATCAAGGGGCAACAGATGGCAAGCGAGAGAGAAAATATTTTGTCCGTACAAGATTATGATGTCGCCGGAAATGCTTTTCGGGCTTATTATGATGCAGACAAAAAATTGGTTTTTGTCCTGGATTTTCTTGTTAATGATATCAAGCCAAATGTGCTGTTGGTAATTAATCCTGATGACAATCGGAAATGGGACGATATACTGGAAAATGACTATGGGGTCGATTTGGAAACGGTGCGCCCTAAAAAGGATAACAAATATCAAAAGTTAGATATCGAATACACTGGGTTGAATCTGTATGGTGCGTTGGTGCGCGCAAATGAAAATGGTGATGATTTGACGGACGAATTGAACAATTTAAATCATTTCAGACGACAGGTTGCACGTCGCGTCGCAACAGAACGGTTGGAAAATGCCCAGATTGTGGCTGAAAATGCGCGCGAAACAATAGAAAAAGCGAACGAAAAAACAGCAGAATTACAGGAAAAGTTGAAAAAAACACGCACAAAACTGACTGATGCGCGACGCAATATCGGGAAAGAGCCGACTAAACAATCTGCTGCAAAAATACTGCGGATGGAATCTCAAGTTGATACAATTAACGAACAGATAAAGCGCGCAAAAAAGCGTGCGCAAAATGCAGCTCGTCGCGAGTTGTCTGCCCAGGACGATATTGACGAGGCGCAGAAAATATTAAAAGCGTTGGGGGGCGAGAAGTTGCCAGCAACACCAATTATGACAGATGTTGCGGTTCAAAGCATCCCACCTGTGCCTGTGATACAAAATAATGACGAAACAACAGAACCAAAGGCAAAAAAAATGGACGATGATGTAAAACCTTTGTTTAATAAAGATCCAGAAATTCTTGATGATGAAATTGCCTTTAAGCCAATAGAATTTAATGTGCCTGCGGGTTATGTCGAAGAACAATCTGGTGACTCGTCAGAATCTGAATTTGTTGCGCCGACTCGGCCGTTGGCAGAAGAAAGCGAAACCGTGGTTCAAGAAAAGCCTGCGTTGGATGTTTTTGCGCCGGTTGCGCTGTCGGGCGAAGAAGAAAACAATGCCGTTTGGGGTAATATTAATCAAGAACCTGTTTATGCCGAAGAAAAGGATGTTGTTGTGGTGCCTGTGGCCCCAGAAACAGAACCTGGGGGCGATTCCGTCGTGACAGGGCCCGCGGTCGCACCTGTGGTCAGTGTTGCGCCAGTTGTAGAACCTGTTGTGGTCGAACCTGCGGTTGCACCAATCGTTTCAGAGTTGCGGCCTGTGTCGCCTGTGGCGGCAGCAACTGTATCGCCCGTGGTGACAACGACAAAACCAACAATGCTTTATTATGTTATGTTGATTGCCTTGATTGTTTTGTCTGTGTTTACTTTATGGTTGTATCAGAATTCTTCTAATGACGCGTTGCCGGAATTGGGCGCAAAGACAGCGATGCCTGTGGCAGAAGAAGTTGCAACAGAATCAGATTTGTCGGATTCCGAGGTGTCCTTGCCTTTTGTCGAAGCAGAACCTGAACCAGTGGAATCTGTTGTGGTCGAACCTGTTGCAGAAGAGCCTGCGGTCGCAGAGCCTGTTGTGTCTGAACCTGTTATTGCAGAACCGGTCACAGAAGAAACTGTTGAAGAAGTTGTAGAAGAAATTCAAATTGAAACAGTCACAGAAGAACCGGTCGTTATCGAGCCTGTCGTTGACCCTGTGGTTGAAGAAGTGGTTGAAGAAGCGGCGATGGAACCTGTGGTCGAAGAAGTGGTTGTCACGGAACCAGTAGTAGACAAGCCTGCGTATAATGTTTCTTCGCAAAATGAAAAAATGTTTGTTGCGCCGCATGACTATGAAACAGATGTTGTTGTTGAAACAGAAATTGAAACCTGTGCAGATGGTAATGCGCCTGATGTGGACGGTTGTTGTACCGGTGAAGCGTTGACACAGTTGCCAGACGGTGAAATGGCGTGTTGTTCGGATGTGACTGGGGAATGTTTCCCACCAATGCTTTAATAAATTAAATATAATAACTTATCTAAAAGTAAATCGGGAATCTCATGTAGCGTTTGTACACTACGATTCCCGATTTCCTTTTATCTAAATTATTCTATTTAATTTCCGCACTAATCACGAACAATGTTTTTTTTGTTCGGGAATCTCATGTAGCGTTATGTACACTACGATTCCCGATTTCCTTTTATCTAAATTATTCTATTTAATTTCCGCACTAATCACGGGGTATGGCGGTGCGGGAATCTCATGTAGCGTTGTGTACACCACGATTCCCGATTTCCTTTTATCTAAAAAAAACGCCCGTATGGGCGTTTTTTATTTTACGGGAGCTTGTTTAAACAAGTCGTCTGCCTTTACCTTTTTTTCTTTGGTTTTGACATGTGTTAACATTGCGTCCAATGCTTTGCGTTCAAACAACATACCACGCAACATTGCCAAAGCGTTTTGATTCTTGTTATAGAATTCAAATACTTGTTTTGGATCTGGATAGCGTGCTGCTTCGGCCCAAATTGCTTGTTGCAGGTCTTCGCGGGAAACTTCTACTTTGTTTTGTGTGCCCCACTCTGCCAAAATCAGACCCAGTTTAACGCGGCGTTCTGCATCTTTGCGTTCCTGTTTTTCATCCCATTTGTGTTCGCATTTCGCGTCGCCACAATGAGAATGAGAACGTTCGAATTCAGATTTTGCCATATTTAATTCTTGTTCAACCAATGTTTCTGGTAATTCCATTTTTACTTTGTCTGCCAATGTGTCCAGCAATTCGTTGCGCATTTCGCGTTGTGCTGCGTCTGCATATTGTTCTGTCAATATATTGCGGATATGCTGTTTTAATGCGTCAACAGATTCTTGGCCAACTTGTTTTGCCAATTCGTCGTTTAATTCAGGCAAGATATGTTTGCGGATTGCGTGAATTTCAACTTCGAATTTGGCATCTTGGCCAGCCAAGTTTTCTGCATGATAATCCGCAGGGAATTTAACATTTACATCGAATTTGTCGCCTGTTTTATGACCAATGATTTGGTCTTCGAACCCAGGAATAAATGCGCCAGAACCCAATGTCAGGTGATGCTTTTTCGCTTCGCCACCTTCGAATGCTGTGTCGCCAACAAAGCCTTTGAAGTCAATTACAGCGATGTCGCCGTTTTGTGCTTTGTACTTTTCGTCTTGCTTTTCAGCGATGCTGCGACTTTTGCGGATGTTTTCCAATGCGGTATCAACTTCTTTTTCATCCAGGTCAGCAACTTTCTTGGTGACTGTGATTTTTTCTAAATCAATTTCTGGTAATGATGGCAAAATGTCAAAGTCCAAAGAATATTCTGCGTCTTTGCCAATTTCCCAGCCGTCCATATCAGCCTTTGGCGCACCCGCCAAACGGATTTTTTTGTCTGCGATATAATCGTTTAAATCTTTGTTCATTAATTTATCAATTGCTTCGCCGTATGCAGACGCGTTATATTTTTGGCGTAAAATTGATAATGGAACTTTGCCCGCACGGAACCCAGGCATTTTAACCTTTTTGCCGTATTCTAATAAAATTTCATCGGCGGCAGCCTGTAAATCAGCAGCAGCGATTGTGCCGTTAACGGAATAATGTAAACCTTTGATTTTTTCTTTTTTAATCATTGTTTTCCCCTGTTAATTTATATTGCTGTGTGATTATACAATGTTTTTCAGTGAAAGCAATAATAAAAAAATCCCCATTGCGGGGATTTTTTACATTTCTGATGGAATTTCTAACCCCATCAAATCAATCGCTTTTGCCAGTGTGTCGTACGCAATCTGGGCAATGTGTAAGCGCCCTGCCCGTACGGAATCTGGTACATCTTCGCGCAGAATTGGGCAGTTGTGATAAAATGTGTTTATCAATTGACACAAATCGTATGTGTAATTCGCAATCATATCAGTCGCGCGATTGTCAAATGCTGCGTGTAATGTGCGTTCAAAATCTAAAACTTCTATTAACAAATTGCGTTCGTCGGATGTCATCGGCTGATAGTCTGCATTTGCGCTGAATGTGGCGCGTTTTAATACGCTGTTCAGGCGGACGGCAGTATACAAGATGTATGGGCCTGTGCGACCTTCAAAGCTGGTGACGGATGCGGGGTCAAAAATATAATCAGAACGCACATCGTGCATCAAATCGTTAAATTTAACCGCAGCCAGCGCAATAATGCTGATTGTGTCTGCGCTAAGTTTTTTACCGGATTCTGCAACGCGTGCCGCAACCGCTTCGTTGGCGATGTCCAGAACATCATCCAAAGTTGCTGCATTGCCATCGCGGGTTTTAAATGGTTTTCCGTCACGGCCGTTGATTGTACCGTATCCAATATGTTCCAGATTTTCATAACTGTAAATTCCGGACATTTCGGCAACACGGAATAACTGTTCAAAGTGCAGACCTTGGCGTTGGTCCGTGAAATATACGATTTTATTTGGGTTGTCTGTTTGTTTTCTGCAATATATAGCAGCCAAATCTGTTGAGTCGTATGTGTCTGCCCCACGTGAATCCAGCCACATATATGGCGGCATAGGCTTGTTGTCCGTTTCACGTTTTACAACGATTATTTGAGCGCCATCGCTTTCTTCTATCAGATTTTTTGCGGTTAATATCTTTTCGATTTCATCCAAGTATTTTGCGGCGTTGCGTTCGCCCAGATTGTAATCGAATGGCAAAATGTTTAAACGCTGGACCGTTGCGTACATCATATCCATAGAAATTGCCAAGAATTTTTCAAATAGTGCAAAATAGCCAGGATGCCCGTTTTGGAACAAGGCCTTGATTTGCTGGGCGTGCGCCTGGAATTCTGGATCTTGTTTCGCCAATGCACTGGCCGCAGGATAATATGTGTTTAATTCAACTGGGTCCAAATCAAAATCCACTGGTTTTGTTGGGTCAAAATTTTCTTGAAAATAAGGTAATTCAGGGTGTAATTTTTCAATCCACGCGATAATCAGCGCCATCGGTTTGCCCCAGTCGCCAATATGATTCCAAGAATATGTTGTGTGCCCCAATGCGCGCGCAATTCTGTTAAATGTGTCGCCAACAATAGATGTGCGTAAATGTCCAATGTGCAGTGTCTTTGCAACATTGTATGCGCCATAGTCTAAATCAATTGTTTGTGGGTTGTCAGATTTTGGGTTTTGTGGTTCTGTGGCAGAAGTCCATATAAATTCATCTTTTAATTTTATATTGATGAATCCGGGACCTGCGACAGATGTTTCTGATACAAATGGCAGTTCCGCCAGTTTTGGTGTGATTTCAGCCGCCAATTCACGTGGATTTTTGCCCGCAGCCTTTGCCATAACCATTGCGGCGTTTGTTGAAAAGTCGCCAAAATCACGATTTTTTGGGACTTCTAAATTAACCTTTGCGCCCAATTTTTCATTTATTGCGTTTGATACATATTTATATAAATTCATTTGTTTTTTGCCTTTTAAATCTTTTTTATATTGGTAATACAATTCTTACTTTTAATCCGCCCAATTCACTGTCTTCTAAAAACAATTGTCCGCCGTGGTTTTCAATTGCTGTTTGGGCGATAGACAATCCAAGCCCTGTTCCGCCGGTGTCGGCGCGTCGGGCGTCGTCAAGGCGCACAAAGGGTCGTAATGCGTCTTTTTTGCGGTCGTCTGGAATGCCAATGCCGTCATCTTCGATAAGAATTTCGACGCTGTCAGCAGAATCTGTTTCGGTGATTTTGATTTGCTTTTTTGCGTATCTGGCCGCATTTTCGATAATGTTTGTGAATGCGCGCGCTAATGCCATCGGTCTAGCATAAAACTGAGCCGGTGAATCCGGGAAGTCAGTTATAATTTTTTTGTTGCCTGCAGCGTCGCGTGCAATACGAGTCAGCATTGGCGGCAATTCGGTCGCCTGTTCTATTTCAGGTGTTTCGCCACGCGCAAACGCCAGATATCCGTTAACCATTTCAGTCATTCTGTCAATGTCTTGGATAAGAGTTTTGTTGTCTGCGGAATTTGTTTCAATAGCTAAGCGCATACGGGTCAGTGGCGCTTTTAAGTCGTGACTGACGGCGTTTAACATATCTGTACGCGTGCGGTTGTATCTGTCCAGTCGTTCTTTCATCGTAATCATAGAAGCCGCCGCTTCGCGGATTTCTTTGGATCCAGTTGGTTCAAAGCCTGGTGCGTCAAGCCCACGACCAAAACGATTGGCCGCGCGCGCAATGCGGCGTATGCTGCGTGTGTGCAGAATAATAAACGGCGCAATCAATATAGATACAATTAAAATAGAACCAATCAGCCAAATAATAAATACTTCGGTGCTGGTTGAATACACGCGTTGCAAAGACGAACCAAATGTTGCGATTTCATTGTTTTTAGTCGGCACATCAACAAACAACAAGCGTTTGCCCTTGTCCATATATATGGATGCGGGGCGGTTTAATTTGTTTTGAAGCTCTTTTGCCAATGGCCCTGTTTCGTGCGCGTCGTTATCGTTATGTTTTGGGCGGTTTAATTTCTGATTAATGGAAACATTAATCCCAATGTTTTTTGCAAAATCTTGTAAAGCATCACTTTTGCCTTGGTCAATAAAGTCCATCATGGTTGTAATTTCTGATGCCAAAGTGCGCGCCAAAGTGCTGTGAACGCGGGACCAGTGATTGCCAAAAAAAGCGTTTGCAACAATAACCTGGGCAATAACCAGTGGTATCAAAATCATTAAAATTGTGCGCCATAAAAAGCTGCGAGGTGTCAATCTCATATTTTTCTGCCCTTTGCTTAGTTATCAGATTGCCCAGATTTATCAATCAATTTATATCCGTGCCCCCTGATTGTTATTATGTCTAGGTTTGATAATACTATATTTAATTTACTTCGCAAGCGTTTTGCAACCATGGGGGCGGCAGGTACAATATTGCCCGTTGGCGCAGTTAAATTTTGCAGTAATTTTTTTTCTTCGGCAGACAGCGAGATAATTTGTGATGTTGCGCCATCTGTCGATATAAAAAATTCATTATCAATAAAGTTCAAGCCTTTTGGCATATTCTTTGCGTTTGTGTTTGCGGTTTTTATTATGTTGTTCAAACGCAGTATTAATTCGCGGATTTGAAAAGGTTTTGCCAGATAATCGTTTGCGCCACCGGACAACCCGTCAATAGTATTGTCTGGCCCAGTCATTGCGGTCAGCATAATAACAGGTGTTTGGTTGCCAGATTCGCGCAGTTTCTTTAAAAATGTCAATCCATCCGTTCCGCCCATCATTCTGTCCAAGACGATGCCGTCTGGGGATATCCTTTCCAGCATCGATGTGGCAGATTCTGCGGATTCTGCTGATATAATATTGAATCCATTGTCGCGCAATCCTTTGGACAAGGAAGCGCGCAACATATCGTCGTCGTCAATAATAAGAACAGTTTTATTCATTTTTTTAGTGGTCTGTTAGTGTAAGTTGTTTATGGCAAGTGCAATTTGCTTACACCGGCCACTTTTATTTTTTCAGTGGTTCGACCGCGTATTCGCCCGGCTGAATCGTTTGTGTGCCGTTAACAGAAATGTCTTCTTCAAACGATGTTGCGCGGAACTGCATACCGCCGGTTGTGAATTCTGTTTTGAACAGCGCATATCCTGTGCCGCCACCAGTGGTTGGGCCCTGCATGCCAATTGAATAATAGCCACCCAAGATACCATAATCTAAATCAATATAGTCAAGGCTGACAATCAAAGATACGCTGCTGACGCCATCGCTGGTCATATTGCATGAAAATTCACGGTTGGATAACACTGCTTCGGAATTAACAGGAACCATAATGTCCATAACTGTTGGTTCACATCGGCGGTCAATACCGTTTACCAAGAATTCGTATGTCATACCAACTGTTGCTTTGGACAAACCAGTTGATACACTAACTTGTGAAATTGTCGCTTTTGGAATTTTTATCATTGCGTTGGCAATCCCGCTGCGCACGGGCATTGATATGCCAGATTGCAAACAGTCGCGTGAAAATGGGTCTGCTTCACAAATGTACAGGCGTGAATGTGCGTTCATCATGAACATATTTGCTAAACTGTTGAATAAAAATGTTCGTGTAATGCGTTCGTTTAAACGGGTGCAACCAAAATTACGGCAAACAATCATTGGTTTGTCTGCAAACATTACCCCAGGGTGTGCGCGGGCTTCGATTGTGCGTGCGGCAATGATGTTTTCATCATAGTCTAAGCTGTCAGCGCGTTCCATAAATTCGGTTTCTGGAATAAAATTTGGGTCGTCTGGGTATGCGTAATATGACTGAACAGGTGTTTCAGTATAGATTGTTTGAAAATCCTGATAAACAATGTCCTGTTGTGCATAGGCGGAAAATCCGCAGAAAACAGCCAATGTTGATAATAAAAATACTTTTGCCATGATACGACCTTTTGTTCTCTCAGGTAAATATTAGAACATTTTAGATAATTGTGTCAAAACAAAAATATTTTTATTGAAATTTATGTTCGGTTTGTTCTAAGTTAAGTGTAAATAATATTAAAGAAAGGGGAACTTATGGTAGATATTATAATTTCTGGCGATGCGGGCAAGTTGCATGCCGTTTATCATAAATCATCGCAAGAAGCGGCGCCGTTGGCAGTGGTTTTGTCTGGTAATCCGCGTCAAAAATACCATATGAATGATCGTGTGTCTTATGCAATGTTTCGTGCGTTTATGGATATCGGCTTTTCTGTTGTGCGTTTTAACTATCGTGGCGTTGGCGATTCCGAAGGTGTAATTGGTACGACTGCGGACAATATGTTGGATATCGCGACTGTTATCGACTGGATTCAAAATCACAACGAAGACAGCGATAAAATCTGGTTGGCGGGGCATCAGTTGGGTGCATGGTATGTGTTGCAGGCTATGATGCGCAGACCTGAAGTTTCTGGTTTTGCGTTGGTGTCGCCGGATGCGTCGGTTTCCGATTTTGCATTTTTGTCGCCTCGTCCAAATCGCGGTTTGTTATTGCAGGGTGCGGCAGAACCAGATGACGCACGTGCGTTTGCAACTCATTTGACCCAGGTTTTGAAAAAACAGGCTCAGATAGATTTGGAAACAATTCGTGTCAAAGGTGCAGACGCTATGTACAGCCAGCCGGTAGATTTGCGCCAGATGTATAATGATTTAAAGGCATATGTTGGACGTGAAAACGAAGAAGACAAGTTGTTGTAAATAATGCAAAACAAAGAAAGATTTTTAGATGCAAATATTCCCGACGAAATGGCCGCGACTATCCGTCCGCGTTCGTTGGCGGATTTTATTGGACATGACAGTTTAAAGCAAAACTTATCTGTTTTTGTGTCTGGCGCGCGTTCGCGCGGTGAGGCAATGGACCATGTTTTGTTATATGGACCTCCGGGGTTGGGAAAAACAACATTGGCGCACATTGTAGCAAATGAGCTGGGAACAAATTTCAGGGCAACTGCGGCGCCTATGTTAACAAAACAGGGTGATTTGGCAGCGATATTGACAGCACTGGAACCAATGGATGTGTTGTTTATTGATGAAATTCATCGTTTGCCAACGGCAATCGAAGAAGTTTTGTATTCTGCAATGGAAGATTTTAAATTGGATATTATGTTGGGTGAAGGGCCAACCGCGAAAAGCGTGCGTATCGACCTGCCCCCGTTTACATTGGTCGGCGCGACAACGCGTACAGGACTGTTGTCGAACCCATTGCGTGATAGATTTGGGATTGATTTGCGGTTAAGTTTTTATTCCCCAGAAGATTTGGCGAAAATTATTATGCGCAGCGCAAATATTTTGGGAACACCGATTGATACAGATGGTGCGTTAATGTTGGCGCGGTCTGCGCGCGGAACGCCGCGTATTGCAAACAGATTATTAAAGCGTGCGCGTGATTTTGCCGCTGCATTGGGAAAGTCACAAATAACGGCGGACATTATCAAAACTACCCTGTTCCAATTGCATATAGATGGCTGCGGGTTGGATGAAATTGATCGCGAATATATGAGTACTATTGTTAAATTTTATGCGGGTGGCCCAGTCGGAATTGAAAATTTGGCGGCGGCTTTGTCAGAACCGGTTGACACAATCGAAGATGTGATTGAGCCGTATTTGATGCAATTGGGTTTTGTTCAGCGCACCCCGCGTGGGCGCATGATTACTGATGCTGGCTATGCTCATTTAGGGTTGGAAAAATGAAGTTGCATAGTTTCCCTTTTACAGTTGCGTATGCTGATACTGATGCCGAGGGTATTGTTTATCACGCGCGTTATCTTGAAATTGCCGAACGGGCGCGTATGAATTGGTTGCGCGGAAAGTTGAGTGCGGGCGAAGATATTGGGTTTGTTGTTCGTGAATTAAATATTAAGTATATTCAACCATTGCGTGTGGCAGACGAATTTATTGTGGAAACAAAAATGATGGATGTTGGCGCGGCGGTTGTGCGAATTGAACAAAAATTCGTGAAGGACGGCGCAGAATATGCTATAATAAATTTGAAAGTTGCATATTTGGGGGGTGATATGCGACCAAAGCGCATCCCCCAAGATTTTATAAACGGTTTGGCTTAAAAAAAGAAAGGAAGAAAAAATGGAAAACAGTTTTTCGTTGATAAGTTTATTTACTGGTGATTTGATGACCTTGTTTGTGTCGTTGGTTTTAGTGGGGTTCAGTGTTTGGTCTTGGGCGATTATTGTTGAAAAAATTCGTTTGTGGCGCGGTGTTAAAAGAAGTCCTGTGTCTGTTAAAAACGCGGGCAGTTTAGATACTGTCGCAGACAAACTAATTGCGCCATTTGATAAAAATTTATGGTTCTTGTCAATGGTTGCATATATTTCCCCTTTTATCGGGTTGTTTGGAACTGTTTGGGGGGTTATGGATTCTTTTGCGGCGATTGGCGTTAATCAATCTGTCAGTATTGGTGTTATTGCGCCGGGATTGGCGGTTGCGTTGGGTACAACTGCTTTGGGGTTGATTGCAGCGGTGCCAGCGGCGATTGCACATCAGTATTTTGCAAAAAAGTCGGATGATTTATATGAAAAACTGACACATGATGTTTGTGATTTAAAATGTAAAAAATAAGGCAAAAAAATGTCAAGATTAAGACGCAGACAGGCAGATGGTGGAATCCAGTTGACGCCTATGATTGATGTTATGACAGTGTTGTTGGCTGTGTTTATGGTGACAACGCCATTGATGACAACGGGAATTGATTTGGAATTACCGCGTGCGGGTCAGTCTGCGATGACGGGTAATGATCATGCTGTTCAAATCAGCGTGGATTCGCGTGGTCGGTATTTTTTATTGGATACACAAATGTCGCGCGACGATGTTGTAAAACGTGCCGTTGCAATGCGTGGCGAAAATCCAAATCTGACGATTATGATAAGTGGTGATACGCACGCTGATTACGGGGCTGTAATGTCTGTTATGGGTAAATTAAAAGACGCAGGATTTCAAAAGGTGGGATTGCGCACACAACCAGAGAAATAAAGTGGCAAAATTTAATCAATTTTCATCAGAAAATTTATTGATATCAATTGCTGGGCATTTGATATTGGTGGCGATAATGATAACTTCATTTTCGATTGTTATTAATCGCGCCAAATTGGTGACGCCTGACCGGATTCAGATTATTGAAATTGATTTAGATAAAGTTGTTGTGTCTGGTGATGAAACAAAGTTATATAATGTTGGTGCGCCGGAAGAAAAAAAGGAAGAAAAAAAGTCTGAATCTGCATCAAAAAAAGAAGATGTCGCACCAAAAAAAACAGAAATAAAATCAACGACTTTGGTCGAAGATGAAACAAAAGAGATTAAGAAAGAAGACAGTGCCTCTGACCAGGAAAAAGTAAATAAGGATGCGCCAAAGAAAAAACGCGTTATTCGTGTAAATCGTGAAGTTTTGTCGCTGGATAGAACAATGACCGTTTCGGTCAGGGACGCGTTGCGTGTTGCGATGACCAGATGTTGGGTTATTGATACTGCACGGCCTGATGTTGCAGATATTCGTGCGGTTGCGCATTTGAAAATGCGAAAGAATGGTACTGTCCAGGATTTGTGGTTTGAATCGCAGGCGCGCGCAGAAACGGATTCTGCGTTTGCGTATGTTTTGGAAACGATAAAAAACGCTGTTGATACTTGTCAGCCGTTTCGTATGCTGCCGGCAAACGAATTTTCGACATGGCAAGATATCGAGCTGACTTTTTATCCAACCCAGGGCAAAGTTATGTAATTAAAAATCTGTGGATGTAAGGGTTAATCAAGGGTAAAAAATGCAAAATTATTATTCTGAAAATTGGTATGAAGCAACACAAAAATTTTGTGACGCTGCTGAAAGGTGTGGCGATGTAAAGTGGTGTCGCGCAGAAAATCATAAATTTGATATTCCTTATGTTATGATTGGCGATGGGCCTAACAAAGTTGTGATTAATTCAGGTGTGCATGGAATAGAAGGCTATTTTGGCAGTGCTGCGCAATTAATGTTTTTGGACAAGTTTGTACCAAGATTAACACCAGAAATGTTAAAAAAATATACTTTTGTGTTGGTGCATGTGATTAATGGCTGGGGGATGCAAAATCGTATGCGTGAAGTTATGGATAAAAAAAATGGCGGTTTGGTCGATTTGAACAGAAATTTTGGTGTTGACTTTTCAAAACCTAAATTTTTACCACAAAACCCAAAATATGAATTGGCGCATGATTTGCTGTTAAGTAAACCAGATGCCGTTGGTAAAAAGAACAAAATCAAAGAATTTCGAAAGGCTCATTTAAAAGATGGTGTGTGGGCGGCAATTAGTAATGGCCAATATAAGCATCCTTATGGTTTGTTTTATGGTGGGTGTGAACAGATGACTGAAAATAAAATGGCATTGTCTATTTATGATGAAGTGATGAAAGGTGCGAAGTCTTTGCTTTCAATTGGTTTGCATACTGGACTGGGGCGTTTTTGTCGCAAAGAAGCGCGCGTGACATCTCATTTGATGGTGTCGCATCCAAAGAGTCATGAAAAAACCAAATTTTTTAATAAAATCTTTTGTGTAACCCGTATTGAACCAGATGAAGCGGCTGCAAATGGGCCCACTATTCTTGGGGATTTAGTGGATTGTTTAGAGTTGCGATATGGTTCAGAAAATGTTCCCGTTTATACTGCGGACTTTGAAATTGGTACGGGCGAATTCCCAATAATGTCCCCTGTGTACAAGCGTATGGATATGGGTGATGCGCGATACGATTTGTTAAATGGTGGTGAAATTAGTAAACAGACTTTCAAAAATTTGACAGAAAGCTGGTATCCATCAGATGTGCGGTGGCGTGATGCCGCGTTGTATTGTGCGTCGGTTTTGTTTAACGACATGTTGGATGGTTTAGGCAAATATAAAGAAAAATAAAACACACGCCAAAAAGGCGTGTTTTTTGCAAGATGGGCATATAAGCCGGGTTCTGTTCTGCCCTGAATCAGTTTTATACCGTCTCAGGGTAGTGGACATGATTAATCTGCATTTTGCATTGCTGCAAATGTCAAGCCTTCTACCCGCCCCCAATGTGGGACGCATATGCGGGGGCCTATTTGAAGTTGCTGCACGCAGAGATTGCCCGTTTCACTCGAACTTAATCGTTTCGTCACTGTTGCTCTTATCGTCAGGTCGCCCTGCCCGGTATATTAGCCGGTGCGTTGTCCCATGCAGCCCGGACTTTCCTCAAACAATCGTGTGATTGTCAGCCATGTCCAGCCCATCTTGTGGGGCTAATCGTACCAGTTATTCTGAAAATTTCAATTGTTTTTATTTCTTTTCGCCCATGTGTTTTGCGGATTGCAGAGCATGACGCAGCGCATGTTCGGCGATTTGGCGTATTTTAGGTGCAAATGTGCGCATATTCATTGTGTCGGCGACTGTATTGCCGAAAATGTGTGCGATATATTCAATTTGTGTGGGTGCGATTATGTAAACTTCACTGGTAATCGATTCTGGTTTTAACTGTTGTGTGTTTTCTCGCATGTTTTTATCCCCTCCCTGATGAAAAAAATTGTTTTATGGACTTGCGAAAGTTCTTTGTTGTTATTATATCATAAAGTATCTTGACCGCAAGGCACAAAATTGCTATAAAACTCGGGATAAGTATAAGGAAGAAAGATGGTAAAAAACTTAATTGGTAAATTATTGGGGTCTGCAAACGACAGATTGGTTAAAGGTTATGATAAAACGGTTTCGTTAATTAATGATTTAGAACCTAAATATCACGCAATGTCCGATGAACAGCTGCGCGAACAAACAGATGTGTTGCGTGCGCGATTGGCGGCTGGGGACAAAGAAAAAGATGTGTTGCCTGATGCGTTTGCATTGGTTCGTGAAGCGTCAATTCGTACAATCGGTTTGCGGCACTTTAATGTTCAGATGATTGGCGGTATGGTTTTGACTAATGGGCAAATCGCAGAAATGAAGACCGGTGAAGGTAAAACACTGGTTGCGACATTAGCAATGTATCTGAAGGCTTTGCACGGTAAAGGCGCACATTTGATTACTGTAAATGATTATTTGGCATCGCGTGACGCCGAATGGATGGGTGAAATTTATAGATTTTTGGGGATGTCTGTTGGTATTATCCAGCATGATATGACAGATGAAGAAAGACGCGAAGCCTATGCGTGTGATATTACATATGTGACTAATTCTGAATTGGGCTTTGATTATCTGCGCGATAATATGAAATTTTCAAAGAAACAGCAGGTTTTACGCCCGTTCTTTTACGCAATCGTTGACGAAGTTGACAGTATTTTGATTGACGAAGCGCGTACACCGTTAATTATTTCAGGGCCTGCCGAAGATACCAGCGAATTGTACGCCAAGGTTGATGCAGTGGTTGCGCAGCTGACAGAATCAGACTTTAAAAAAGACGAAAAAGACAGACATGTGACATTGACAGAAAGTGGCGTGGACAGCGCAACTCGTCTGTTAAAAGAAGCGGATTTGTTGATTGGGGATAATTTGTATGCGTCTGAAAATGCTGCGTTGGTTATGCATATTCAGCAGTCTTTGTTGGCGCACCACTTGTTCCAGAAAAATGTCAATTATGTTGTGCGTAACGGCGAAATCCTGATTGTTGATGAATTTACTGGGCGTGTGATGTCTGGTCGTCGCTTTGGTAAAGGTTTGCATCAGGCTATCGAGGCAAAAGAACATGTTCGTGTTCAGCCGGAAAACCAGACTGTGTCCAGTATTTCTTACCAGAATTTGTTCCGTTTGTATCCAACCTTGTCTGGTATGACAGGAACTGCGATGACCGAAGCGGCGGAATTTGAAGAAATTTATAAATTGCGCGTGGTTTCAATACCAACAAACCGCCCTGTTGCGCGAAATGACCACCACGATGAAATTTATCGCAACAAAGACGAAAAATACGATGCTATCTTGAAGCAGATTTCTGAATGTGTTGCACGCAAACAGCCTGTTTTGGTCGGGACGGTTTCGATTGAAAAGTCTGAGGAGTTAGCCGCAATTGTTCGTAAAAAATTAAATATCAATCCTGCGGTTTTGAATGCAAAACATCATGAGTCCGAAGCAAAAATCGTTTCCCAGGCCGGCGCGCCAGGTGCTGTGACAATCGCAACAAATATGGCTGGTCGTGGTACAGATATTAAACTGGGAGGAAACGCAGAAGATTTGATTGCAGAACTGGATGCAGAAGCGCCGGATTTTGAACAGAAAAAGCAGGCGATTTATGCTGAAATCGAAGCAAATAAAAAGCTGGTTTTGGATGCTGGCGGCTTGTATGTGATTGGTACGGAACGTCATGAGTCACGCCGTATTGATAATCAGCTGCGTGGTCGTTCAGGCCGTCAGGGTGACCCTGGTGATTCAAAGTTCTTTTTGGCATTGGATGATGATTTGATGCGTATCTTTGGTGCGTCGCGTCTGCAGGGCATGTTGACAACACTGGGGCTGAAAACCGGTGAAGCAATTACCCATCCTTGGATTACCAAGGCGTTGGAAAAGGCGCAAAAACGCGTAGAAGCACGCTATTTCGAAGCCCGTAAAGAACTGTTGAAATATGACGATGTTATGAATGAACAACGTTGTGTCATTTATAAACAACGTGATGATTTAATGGTAAGCGAAGATTTGTCACCGTTGGCGCGCGAAATGATTGCGGATGTTGTTGAAATTATCTGTGAAAACAGCATCCCTGAAAAAGCGATGCCTGCGGATTGGAATTTGAACGCTATTCATAATGCGATGATGCGTGTATTTGCGTTGGATATCACAGATATAGAAAAGTGGAAAACCGACGAACAAATTACAGAACGCAAGGCTTATGAAACATTGCTGAATTTAGCGTTGCGCAGATATGAACAGCAGTCAGGTAAATATGGCGCAGAATTGATGCAGATGGCATCGCGTCAGATGATGCTGGGCGCGTTGGATTCGGTATGGAAAAAACATTTGCAACAGATGGATTACCTGCAAAGCGCAATTGGTTTGCGTGGATATGCACAAAAGAATCCGTTGTATGAATATAAACGCGAAGCGTTGGATTTGTTTAAGAATACAATCAACAACTTTAAAATTATGTCAGTATCATATCTGTGTCGTATGGAACTGACGCGTGAAGATGTCGCTGCAACCGAAGCAGAACGCGCACAACACGATCAAAAGCTGAATCAGGCGGCTGGGGATTCTCGTCGTAATTCCCCCTGCCCGTGTGGTTCTGGCTTAAAATTCAAACATTGTTGCGGTAAGTTGCACTAGTAAAATACCCCCAAAAAATGGGGGTGTTTTTGTATAGGAATATTATCCTTGATATATTTATAAAAATCGTTATAATTTTTAACGATTGAAAAGTGATTGGATATGCAAAAGATAGTGTTCTTTATCAGTAATTTAATTTCTTGTTTTATATATGGAACCGATAACCGTCGTTTGTGGCGTGGACGGGTTAATATATTCTTGTTTTATCCTAGCATTCGTCGCTTTATAAAACGCGCATATGGAGAAAAGATAAGTTCTGTTAAATTTATCCGACAGCGTACATTAAACCGTATGGTTTGTTTGGTTAATAACAAATATTATGTCAAAATTTTTAGAAATGTATCTGTGCAACAATTAAAAGACTTTGAATTTTTAAATAATTATGTGGAACAAAGGATGAAGGTCAAAATTCCGCATGTGGTTGCAGATAATAAAATACCAATGTATGCGTGCGAAAGTGTGCCGGGTAAACTGATAACAGAATTTGATAAATCGTATGTGTTGGAAAATGATCAGAAAGTTTTAAAGCAAATTCATGGGATTATTCGCCAACTGCAACGAATTAAGGTGGATGATATCCCGAATAAAGATAGGTTTTTAACCAGTATGCAGGTTCGAACCAAAGAAGAATCGTGCCGTCATCCGCGTCAGGTTTTGGCTCATTTTGATTTAAATGAACTGAATTTTTTATTTGATGATGAATTGAATATTTGTTCGGTTATAGATTGGGATACTTTGTCGATTGCAAATAACCCAACGACTGATACGACCATATTTTTAAAGTATTGGAATGCGTATAAGCGCAGACCAGTTTAAAATGTCGCCCGTCGGGCGATTTTTTATGTTTTTTAGGAAATATTGTGGTTGCCTTGGGGTATCTGTTTTGCTATTGTTATGCACATGGAACGGCAATTTATTCATCTTCGTACTCATTCACGTTTTTCTGTTGGGGCCAGCACCCTTACAATCAAGCAAATTCCTGCGTTGTGTCAGGCGGCGGGGATGTCTGCGTGTGCGCTGACAGATACTAATCTAATGTCCGGCTGTGCCGAGTTTTCGGATGTAATGCCAAAGAATAAAATTCAACCCATTATTGGAATTGAAATTTCCCTGAATCATCATAATGCTGATCCAAAAATTTTGCGCATGGAATCGTTGTCTAAACTGGTTTTACTGGCGCAAAATCATGCTGGGTATTTAAATCTGTGTGATTTAAACAAGATTATGTATATGCGTGGTGAAAATCATCATTTGGGACCTTATGTGACTTTTGATGAATTGGCGGCGCGTTGTGCTGGTGTAATTTGCTTGTCTGGGGCGCATACGGGGCCAATTGGTATGGCGTTGTTAAACGGCCAAGAAGACCAGGCGACAATGTATGCCAAAAAATTATTAAGTGTTTTTGGCGACAGATTTTATATCGAAATCCAGCGGCATGGTTTGGAAAGAGAAATTAAAACAGAACCTGGTTTTTTAAAAATTGCCCAGGATTTAAATATTCCAATTGTCGCAACAAACGATGTTTGTTTTGCTGCTGAAACGGACTATGAATCTGCGGATGCGTTGGGGTGTGTGTTGGGGCAGACCAAGGTTATTGATCCAGAACGTCCGCGCAAATCGTCTGAGCAATATTTTAAGTCGTATGAACAAATGTCAGAAATCTTTTCTGATTTACCAGAGGCGATTGAAAATACGGTTGTTGTTGCCAAACGCTGTGGTTTTATGGTAAATGTTCACGAAAAGCCGTTGTTGCCTCGTTTTGGGGATGATTTAGAGGCAGAATGTCAAATGTTGCGCGATAATACTATGTCAGGCTTAAAGCGCAGATTAGAACAGCATAACATTACTGATACTGCACCATATTATGAACAGGCAGAGTTTGAGCTGGGTGTTATTATTGGTATGGGATTTCCGGGGTATTTTCTAATTGTTGCGGACTATATTGATTGGTGTCGAAAAAATGATGTTTTGACCGGGCCTGGGCGTGGGTCTGGTGCGGGGTCTATTGTTGCATGGGCGTTGGGTATTACAAATGTTGACCCCTTGAAATATGGGTTGTTGTTTGAACGCTTTTTGAATCCAGACCGTATTTCTATGCCGGACTTTGACGTTGATTTTGAACCAACGGGTATTGAACGTGTGTTGTCGTATATCTGTGATAAATATGGGCATGATTCTGTCTGTCGTATTATAACATTTGGCAGTCTTCAGGCGCGTGGCGCAATTCGTGATATTGGGCGTGTGTATGGTATGCCCTATTCCAAATCTGACAGATTGTCAAAGTTAATTCCTCAGGATGCCAAAACACTGAAAGATGCCGTTGGTATGTCCAACGAAATCCAAGATATCTTAAATAATGACCAAGATTTAAACAAAGTCGTCACAATTGCAGAAGAATTAGAAGGCTCTTTGCGTAATTTGGGGCAACATGCGTGCGGTGTCGTTATTGGCGATCGTCCAACAACCAAAATTGCACCTGTTTATCGTGATCCTGCTAACCCGTTGCCGTCGTGCCAATATGACGGACATTATCTGGAAAGCGCTGGATTGATTAAGTTTGATTTTTTGGGGTTAGAAACACTGGTTGTGTTAAAGTATGCAACGCGTTTGATTCAACAGACTCGCGGGGTTAATATTGATTTAGACCAGATTCCAACAGATGACCCAAAGACTATGAAGTTGTGGCAGTCCGGATTAACCGAAGGTATATTCCAATTTGATGCCCCGTTTGTGCAACAGACTTTGCGCAAAATGCACCCGACCAGTTTCTTGGAAATTTCCGCGTTAAATGCGTTAAATCGCCCCGGACCAATTGCGATGATTCCGCAATTTATTGCGCGTATGCATGGCGAAGAACCTGTTGAATTTGTTCATCCCAAGGCAGAACCTATTTTAAAAGAAACATATGGTATTATCGTTTATCAAGAACAGGTTATGCAATTGGTGCGCGCTTTGGCGGGCTTTACCCGTGGCCAATCAGACAATGTGCGTAAGGCGATGGGTAAAAAGATTATAAAAATGTTGGACGAATTAGAGGGCAAGTTCTATGAAGGCTGTGAAAAAGAACAGACCTTGGATCGTGCTACCGCCAAAGATTTGTGGGAACGTTTCAAAGAATTTGCAAAGTACGCGTTTAATAAGTCGCACGCGATTGCGTATTCGATTGTTGCGAACCAGTGCGCGTATTTAAAGGCTAACTTTACGCCGGAATTTTTGGCTGCGTCTATGTCCAGTAATTTGAATGATACAGACCAGTTGGCGTTGTTCGTAGATGATGCCAAGACAAATTTTGGAATTCAGATTGTCGCGCCTGATATTAATGAAAGTGAATCTTTGTTCACCGTTCGTGACGGTAAAATTGTATACGCTTTGGCGGCATTAAAGGGTGTTGGTACGGTCGCAACCGATGCGATTGTTGCAGAAAGAAACGCCAACGGCAAATTTAAGAATTTAACAGATTTTGCAAAACGCTGTTCGACAATTGTAAACAAAAGAATACTGGAAGCGTTTGCGCGAACAGGCGTTTTGGATTCCCTGGAACCCAATCGTGCCAAGATTTATATGAACGCTGATGCAATATTGTCTTATGCTGCAAAATCGCGTGATGGCGCAAATATGTTATCGCTGTTTGCAAACACAGTTGAAGATGATGTTGTCGAAGACAGATTATTAAAAAACCTGCCTGATACTGCACCGTGGACATTTGGGCAGCGGCTGGAAAACGAATTGGCTGTGTTGGGATTTTATATTTCTGCACACCCATTAGACCAGTACAAGCATTTAATTCAATCGGCGAATTTGGCGACCAGTGCAACTTTAATTAAAATGCCGGACAGAAAGCCTGTTCAGATTGCTGTTAATGTAAATTCTTTTGGTCGTCGTCGTACCAAGACGGGCAAAGAAATGATAACTATTAACGCGTCTGACAGCTTTGGTAATGTTGATGCGGTGGCGTTTGGTGACTCTGCGATTGAATTTGCCCAGATTTTATCCGGTGAAAATGTGGTGATATTGTCGGGCAAGACATCTAATCGTGATGACAGGGTGTCGATATTTGTTGATTCTATTACGCCGTTGGCGCATTGGGTGGCAAAAATTGCAAAAAAGATGACTTTGGACATTCGTGATGGCGCGGTTTTGCAGGATGTTAAAAAGGCTATTGTTGCGTTGCCACGCGGGTATACCCAGGTTGTTTTGAATTTGCATGGTGCAGACAAGGTTGCAACATTGGCATTGCCGGGCGGGGTTGAATTGGGCAATACGACTGTGGCTGATTTGTCGGCGCTGGGTGTTCGGGTGGAGATTGAATAATGACAGAAAAACATATACCTGTATTATTAGATGCTGTATTAGATGCGTTGGGCGACATATCGGGGAAAACGATTGTCGATTGTACATTTGGTGCAGGTGGTTATTCACGTGCGTTTTTGGCGCGCGGCGCAAATGTCATCGCGTTTGACAGGGATGCAAATGTATTGGAAGACGCAAATATATTGATGGACAGTTTTGGGCAACGCTTTCGTTTTATTGCATCGCCTTTTTCTGGGTTGGCAGATTTAGATGAAACTGTGGATGCGGTTGTTTTTGATTTGGGTATATCTTCGATGCAGATTGATACGCCGGAACGCGGTTTTTCATTTCGATTTGATGCGCCACTGGATATGCGTATGTCACCAAACGGTGAAACGGCGGCTGAATTTATTGCGACCAAGTCGGTGGCAGAATTGGCGGATGTTTTGC
Source organism: uncultured Alphaproteobacteria bacterium (assembly GCA_904502095.1). Taxonomy (GTDB): domain Bacteria; phylum Pseudomonadota; class Alphaproteobacteria; order Rs-D84; family Rs-D84; genus Enterousia. Next base: position 6,804 of record CAJGDG010000005.1, on the reverse strand, counting down.
GAACCTATGGCGATGTAAAGAAAGCGGCGGTTTTGGCACGCGCAATAAAAGATGCCCTGCCCCAGACTACATTTGAATTGCGTGATTTGGTGCATAATCCGCGTGATGTTGCACCTGTGTTCCAGGCGTTGCGAATTGCGGTTAACGATGAAATGGGGGAATTGGAACATGCGTTATCTGTGGTGCCTGGGTTGTTAAATGTTGGTGGCAAATGCGTATGTGTGACATTTCATTCGTTGGAAGACAGGATTGTAAAAAACACTTTTCGTGCGTGGACGACTGCGCCGGGTGATCCGCGGCTGCCAACGGTTGCGGCGGCCCCGTTTGAATTAATTAAGCCTGCTGTGCCAACCCAGCGCGAGTTGGAACACAATCCGCGTGCGCGTTCTGCGCATATGCGTGGGGTTATAAAATCGTGTTGACCGAAATAGTGATTTTTTTATAAAATCCTATAACAAGGAAGAAAAGACAATGAAATCAGCGACTGTAAAAAGACTTGTACAATCGGCGGACAATGCAAAAAAGGCTAATCCGTTGGATTTGTCGTCTGACCAAGATTTGACAATTGCGCTGATGAATTTGATTCATATTGAAAATATATCAGCAGGTTTTCCTGAGTTAAAGAGTATGGTTGGCAATATTCGCACGCACTTGATGCGTGGGATATTGGATACGGATGATTTGCGTTGGAAAATGTCGGTTGATTTGCTGGGCAAATCTATGCGATTGATGGATGATGGTATGCGTGCACTGTCGGATGGTCGGCGCAGTACGGCGTATGAAATGTTTGATTCTTGCTATGGTTTGTATTCGATTTTTTGGGGAATAAATATGGATTTGGTTAAGCCAGCAGAAGTTGGTTTAAAATAACAGTTGATTCAAATGGGCGAAAAATGATAAAATGCATAAAAGAGAGAACGAAATTGAAAGGAATATTTAACAGTTTTTATCAGATTTCTGCTGCCTTGACTATGTGTCTGGGCGTGTGTGTTGCGTCCGCGGACCAGGCGCCAAATCCACGCAGTGCCATCACTGCCAAGGTTGCGTCCCCACGAACTGATGCCAAGGTTATATCCCGTGGTGACGGTCAAAACGACCGTGTTTCTGCGGTTGCGTCGCGTGGCGGAACGGTTTCTGCGCGTACGGCAAATGCATCGACTGTGCGCAGTGCGACTGGTGGTGCAAAAACTTCATATGTTCGCAGCGCGATAAAAAATGTTGTTAATCCGAATCGGTCTGGTGCGTCTGTGGCACGCAGTGGTATGCCGGTAAAATCAAATGTCGCGCGCAGCGGGGCAAAGGTAAATGCCGCAAAACAGGCGCGCAGTGCGGCGTCAACTGTTTCTATGGCGGGTATGGCGCGTGCGGCGTCAACTGCGCGTGCGACGGCTGTGTTTAATGATATTTCCAAGATTGGTGGCGGCTATTCCCAATGTCGCGATTCGTATGCCACATGTATGGATCAGTTTTGTGCAAATGCGAACGACACATTCCGTCGTTGTTATTGCAGTTCCAGATTTACAGAATTCCGCGAAACCGAAGAAATGCTGGACCAGGTTAAGGTTTTATTGCAACGGTTCGAAGACAATAATTTAAACGCTGTTGATAAAACTGCTGCCGAAGTTAATGCGATGTACACCGCAACAGTTGGTGAAGCGGCAATTAAAAACGATGTCAGTGGTGCACAATCAATATTGAACGAAATCGGCGATTTATTATCGGGCAAAAAGAAAGCGTCGTCTGGTGCAGATGAACCTGCGGGATTAATGAATATCAGTTTTGACCTTGATATGGATAACCTGTGGGGCAGCGAAAATTCTTTGTTTGATTCTGGTAATGGTCGTGGCACGACCGATATGTCCCAGATGGAAGGCCTTGAATTATATAATACTTCGAACAAACAGTGCCTGGAAATTGTCAAGGATTCATGTCAAAGTGACGCTGTTTTGAATATGGCGACCAGTGCATATAACATTATGATTACCCAGGATTGTAATCTGTATGAAAAAAAGATTGATTCCCAAAAACAGGCGGTCGAAGACACTGTGCGTCAGGCTGAAAAATATCTGCGCGAAGCGCGTCTGGAAGAATATCGTGCCCACAATTCCCAGGATGTTAATGAATGTATTACCAAGGTTAAAGACGCAATGGGCCAGGATATGGCATGTGGCGAAAATTACAAGCGTTGCTTGGACTTTACCGGTCGATATGTGGAACAAACATCTGGTCAGTTGATTTATTCAAAGAATTTGTACGAATTGACAGACGAAATCGTGTTGGATGGTTCGTATGATGTTTTGGCTGCCAATAAAAAGTTTGATACAGGGTTGGAATCAAAGAAGATGTATGCTGAACAGGCGTTGGATTCATGCCGTGACAAAGCGGACATTGTTTGGAATGAATATAAACGCACTGCCCTGATTGAAATTGCCCAGGCCCAGGATGCGGCAATTGAAGAAGTAAAGTCTGAATGTGTCACGACTATGCGCGAATGTTATGATTCGCAAACCGGTCAATTAAAAAAATCGGACACAACCAAGGCCCAGGTCACAGGCGCAATCGCGGTCAGTGCGGCGCGCACCATGTGTGCAGAAAAAGTGTCTGCCTGTGCGGCGTTGTATGGTAATGGAAAATGTCAGTTTAATGGCAACAGAATTGATATTAATAATGCCAAGGAATGTGGTATAGAATCATTGATTGCATTTGTTGATACGGTTGATGCGGCTAAAATTGGCGAGGCATGTACCGCAGCATTGTCTAAATATGTAAACGATGAATTATGCGCGCCAGCATCGGGCGAAACCGACAAGAAATCTCCGTGGGGATGTCGTAATTTGTCAAGAACAGATATGAAAGCAGCGATCGATTCCAGATACAAGGTGTATTGTCCTGATTTTACTGATGACCCAACCATGAGCATTTATGGCGATGGGGTTAATGCTGCAGACGCATTGGTGGATTCTATTGCGGGTGAATTGGATTATATTTTTGATACCGAATGTACCAAATTGGATGGTTATTGGCTTGCAGCGGGGACAGATGAAGAAAATAGTTTAAGTTATTTGAGTTCGCGCGTAAGTGACAATGACTATCTGAACGATTTTTATACAGCGATGAAGGCTGACCAGGAGACCTTGGTTGAGTATGGTGCATGTTATGCAAATACCATTAAATTGCAGTGTGAATTAATGGCAGAAGAAAAACCAGACGATGTTACTTATGCTGTATATGATGCAAATACGAATCAGTGCAAGTTTGGTGACGCATGGTACAAAGAAAAGTGTGAGGTATTGGAAGGTTATTGGGAAAATAATACCTGTTATTACAAAGAAGAAGAATAATAAAAGAAGGCTGATAGTATGTTAGTGAAAAGAGTTTTTATAGTGTGTTTTTTTTGTCTTTGCGTTATGCAAAATGCTGTAGCAGTCAAGACTCAGGGAAAAGATGAGAAACTGCGTACTGCATGGGGTATATCTCAACTGAAGACAGATTCATGGGCATGTCAAGGAACGACTGATTTTGGAGATGACCGTATGGAAGATTCAACCTGGAAACAGACCAAGGAGTATTATGCAGAAAAACAGAGCGGGGTTTTGTTCTATATCGCAACGGATATATATGCAAAAGGTGCTAGATTTTGTCCTTTTTGGGTACAGGGGTATAAGAATTATTATGACGGCAGTCCTTATATTCGCTATAGAAAGGCTGTTCCTTTTAAATGTTTTACTGCGTGCGTAAGTGGTTCTTTCGGGGAAGGATGTTCGTCAACTACTGATCCGGCTGAATGTAATGACAATATAACATTTATAGAAGAAGCGGAATTACGTTACCCTATTAAAAAAGAACACTATTCGACACCGAATTATTTGTCAGGTGTTGCAAATAGTGAAGTAAGTGTTTTTTATGATTTTATGCATAGTTGTAAAAAGAAGGATGATGGACAACGCGCGTTTAATCAAATGATTGGGCGAAAGGATCAAGAGCATCATGTTGTTTTAGCTATATCGGAAATTGATGATAAAGAAATTAACGCCGGGACGCTGGTAATTCGTGCTGGGACTGTGCGAAATATAACTTATATAAAGAAAGATGCGTGGCCTGTGTTCCACTGGATAAATACAAACGAAAAAACACTTTACCCCGATGGTTGGAAGAAAAATGGGGAAAAAGTCGAACATGTGGACGACGCTGCTGTTTGTAAGTTAGAATCTCTGTGTTCTGAACGACCACGCGCTTCTTATAATCCGGATATTCATACTTTGGCACAGGTTGTGAGCACGGATAACTGGTCGGCATGTAATGGAAAGTACGTATATAAATGTAAAGATGAAACCAAAGCATTTCCAAAAACTGGCGGCTTTACGTGTGATGCATGCGATTCTGATATTAGGTCAGGTCAAAACAAAAGAGGCGTTTGCACTACTTGTGAAATTGGTCAATATATTAAAGATGGCGAATGTGTTGAAGCGTCATCATTCGGTCGTAACGATATGGTTTATGGGCCAGATGCCAGTAAAAAAGATGATTTGGATCAACAGTGTTGGTTAAAAGACTCCAAGGACGACTATATAAAATGTACCAAGGGGAAAAAATAAAACGTTCTTTAAATGAACATTAATAAAAAAGCAGCGGTTTTCCGCTGTTTTTTGTTTCCGCTCTTTGGGCTCCTGCTGTCATCCTGTGGCTGGACTTTCATATCCAGGTAATATTTCAATCAATTTGTCATCCTGTGGCTTGACCACAGGACCCAGGTAATTATGCAAATAAGAATTATTCACCTAGGTTCCACAGGGCACCCGTGGAATGACAGAGTTTTTAAATCCCTTTCATATTTGTCATCCTGTGGCTTGACCACAGGACCCAGGTTGTTTATGCAAATTTGTGTTCGCGTTGCGAATATGGACCTAGGTTCCACGGTCAAGCCGTGGAATGACAATTTTTTTTACAAAAAAATTTTTTAATTCCTAAGACCTTGTTCCTGCCTATGCGTGAATGAACTGCTTCGCCAAGGCTTCATAGTGCAGGCAGGGGGGCAAAAATGACAGTTTCTTCGCTAAAATCCTTGACTTTTGTTGCGCGGTCATATAAAATTACGCCTGCGTACAGATGTGTATGCAAATCCATTAGCGAAAATAATAAACTAAGCTGAAAGGAAACTTTTATGATTGAAAAAAACTGGATGGCTTTGATTAAGCCTAAAAAACTGACTGTAAAAGTCGATGAACATAATCCTAATATCGCAACACTTGTCGCAGAACCATTGGAAAAGGGTTTTGGTTTGACTTTGGGTACCGCATTGCGCCGTGTACTGTTGTCTTCATTGCAGGGCTGTGCACCAATCTGCATCAAAATCGATGGTGTGCAACACGAATTTTCCAGCATTTCTGGTGTTCGCGAAGATGTGACAGATATTATTTTGAATTTAAAGGGCGTTTACTTTAAAGCTTTGACCGAAGGTCAACACAAAGCTTATTTAAAGGTCAAAGGTCCGGCTGTCGTCACAGCAGGTATGATTGAAACATCAGGCGGTGTCGAAGTTATGAACAAAGATGCGGAAATCTGCACTTTGGACAAGGGCGCAAATCTGGATATGGAAATCACATTGGCAACTGGTCGTGGTTATGTTCCTGCGTCCCAGCATGCAGATGGTTTGCCATTGGGTGTAATGCCTGTTGATTCTATCTTTTCACCAATTTTGAATGTGGCAACTGCTGTTTCTGAAACACGTGTTGGCCAGTCAACAGACTATGACAAATTGGAAATGACTGTTAAAACAAACGGTTCTGTTTCTCCAGAAGATGCAATCGCATATGCCGCGCGTATTTTGACAGACCAATTGCTTGTCTTTATTAATTTTGAAGATCCTGCACAAATCGGCGTTGCGTCTGACGAAGAATCTGCAAAAGATGCGTTGCCATTTGATCCAAAATTGTTAAAGCATGTTGATGAACTGGAATTGTCTGTTCGTGCAAACAACTGCTTGAAGAACGACAAAATCAACTGGTTGGGCGAATTGGTTCAAAAGACCGAAGCAGATATGTTGAAAACACCAAACTTTGGCCGCAAATCTTTGAACGAAATCAAAGTTCAACTGGAAGCTATGGGTCTGGGCTTGGGTATGGAAGTACCAGGTTGGCCACCAGAAAATATTGCGGAATTGGCAAAAAAATACGAAGACCCATACAAATAAATTAAATTCTGTGGGCGCCTGTTGGCGTTCACAGATTCCTCGTGTATGTCCAATACATATCGGAACTGTGAAACACCAACAATCACCTCACATAATTTAATTTCTTAGCAATTGCTAGGAGAGAGTGTTGGAACCGTCAAACGCTTCCAATAATCTCATCTTTTTTAATTTCTTGTGCTATAGCAAGGGGTGTGTATAAATTTCTTGCAAATGCCAGAAATTTATATAAAATAGTACAGAATTTTAATCCCATAATACTGAATCTTTCGGGTTATGGCGTCTCAAAAAATCCCGTCCAGTGGGGCAGGGCAGAAACAAAAAGGAGTAATCGATGAGACATATGAAAGCAGGTCGCACTTTTAATCGCGATACTAATGCACGCAAGGCCTTGTTTATCGGTCTGGCAAAAAACTTGATTGAAAAAGAACAGATTAAAACTACTTTGCCAAAGGCAAAAGATTTGCGCAGTGTTGTTGAAAAACTGATTACTCGCGCCAAGGTTGATACTGTTGCCAATCGTCGTTTGACTGCGGCTGAATTGGGTAATGCGTCTGATGCAACTGTTAAAAAGTTGTTCGATGTGTTGGGTAAACGTTATGCAAATCGCCCAGGTG